>JALCBR010000089.1 GCA_028066245.1 Pirellulales bacterium
GGGGGTGTTTCGTGCCGCCCAAGGCGCTGCCGAGCACCATAGGGGGTCGACGGTTAATACGCTACTGAACTTAACGTCAGGATTGTCGGTGATGTTCTCGGTGCCGTTACTGGTCAATTGCATGGGAGTGAAGCGTTTGCGCCACCCCCCTGGAAGCTGTAAAAATTTGACCAATGTCAATTTCGCCCGTACGCGTGAGGAGAACGACCGCGGCAATTCAGTTACGCGTCCGCAAAGCGATGGGACTACCGACGAACAGAACACAAATCGAGGAGATGGTCTCGAGCGCTTTATTGATTCCTGGTCTACCCACAGCCGGGTTCGTCCAGCGCCTCAGCAATCTTGGAATTCGCTAATGTTGGCGAGGTAACGTCAACCAGAAAAGCGCTCTAAACGCTTAACGTAACCGGAATCCACCCGGTTTGCTGATCTTCTTTTCAGCCACCGCTCTGATGTGTAACGGGCTGATATCGCCGCCGAAGAGTCCTAGGAAATTCCGTGAAGCTGCCAGCATGGGAATCCGCACGCTGACGATCACGCTATCTTCGTTATGTTCGGCGTGTCGAGGATCCTTCCCGATCGTGTATTCCATTTCTGTCTGATAAAGCCTGCGCAGATGTGGGCCGAGCATCTTGCCTGCGGAATCATGAACCTCCTTGCTATTCCCGCCGGCTGCGGCCGTTTCTGCGGCGGCAACCGCAGCCGCCTGCACTCGGTAATGCGCTGAACCGATCAGCATGAATTGCAAAATAGTCAACGCGAAGGCGACCACGATTGGCAAAGCGACGATCATCTCGATGGTGATAATCGCACCTTTTCGGGCGGTGCGCCGCTTGCGTCTCCGCAGCGAACGCGAGCGGATCTTACGGTCCTGCAAGCAAGTCGAAGCGGGCATAGTCGAAACCTCAAAAGTCGATGTCGGATCGAGATTGGTCACAAGCACCTTGGTGTGGTTTTTGAGTTACTTTGATGCTTCGCCCTTTGGTGGCGTTTCCCACGTCTTACCGGGCGTCTCTCCTAACCGTTGAAATGAAGCAAAGGCTTGAGGAGGCGTTGTTTCCACACGGTATCCCACATGGCCGGCCCGTTTGAACTCATACGATTGCTCCCGGGCAATCTCAGTGGCCGTGTTGACAAACACTTCTCGGGCCGCATAACGCAAAGCCATCACGGCCCCAATCGTGCCTATGGCGACGATCGTCGCCCAAAAAAGCCACTCGGTTGAGACAAGAAATCCGCCATCTTCTCGCCAGAACCGCCTCGCCTGCCTAAGAGTTGTGGAAAGCACGGATTGAAATTGGCGCATCATGATGATACTCGCATTCGCCCTGCAAAAGGGTGGCGCGGAAGCACTCGCAGCATAGCTGGCCGCCGCGTTGACAGTATCCGTCGATTCTAGTTGCTGCTGACAAGCAAAGTAGGCAAAAAGCATCCGAATTTAAATTCACGGCAACTCCCGCTTGATGTAAGTCATTCAGGCAGACTGCACTGACCAGCCGCGTTTTCCTTGCAGCGGTTATGTGGGTTCTGCCGATACCCCAGGCAGCGTTGCGCAAGAGCCTGCTAGCAATGGGGAGTCCAGATGTCGTCCATTTTGCAGTACTGCCTCCAAGGAGCGTTGATCCTCGGATGGACGTGTTATGTGGCAGCCATTCTCTGGCGACGGCGAGTCAAAGAAACCGCCGCTGAACCGCAGTCTGACCTGGGTTGAACGTTCCGTCCGCAATCAACCTGTGAAGCAGGATTGAATCAACAGGCTAGCCCACTCGCTCAAAGATTGTGGCGATTCCTTGGCCAATGCCAATGCACATGGTTGCCAGCCCGAGTGTGGCATCACGGTCAATCATGGCGTTCACCAGCGTCGTGGCGATGCGAGCCCCGGACGCTCCCAACGGGTGCCCGATGGCGATAGCGCCGCCGCGAACGTTGAGTTTGTATTCGTCAACCTCCAGCATCCGCTGACAAGCAATCGCCTGCGAGGCAAATGCCTCATTGAGTTCGACCAGGTCGATATCGCTGAGTTGCATCCTGGCGCGAAGGAGCGCTTTGTGCGTGGCGGGTACGGGACCTGTCCCCATCACGGCTGGTTCCACGCCAACAATCGCGGTGGAAACAACACGAACCAGCGGCTTCAAACCCAGCTCCTGCGCTTTGTCCTCTGACATGATTAGCAGCGCAGCGGCGCCGTCATTCAGCGGTGAGCTATTGCCAGCGGTGACTGTGCCCAGACCTGGCATGAAAGCCGGCTTGAGAGCCGTGAGTTGCTCCAGGCTGGTGTCCGGTCTTACGCATTGGTCGACGGTCACCTGCGTCTTTTGCCCCGCTTCGTCCCGTCCCCAGATTGGGACGATCTCACGTTGGAATTCTCCTTTCTCGTGCGCTGCTGCCGCTTTCTGATGACTGGCCAACGCATACGCATCCTGTTCTTCCCGAGAGATGCCATGTGTCTGGGCCAGGAACTCAGCGGTGAATCCCATGTGCATAGCACCGCGACTGGTACGGCGAAATAGCTTGGGATTGGGGTCCCACTCCGACTCCATCGGGATATGGTGCATGTGCTCCAAGCCACCCACAATCTGCACGTTCTCAAAGCCGGCGATGATTGCATGTGCTGCTTGGTTTACTGCCTGCAAGCTGGAACCGCACAGCCGGTTAACCGTCGCGCCGCCCGTCTCAATCGGCAAACCCGCCATCAAAGCCACATGTCGGGCAACATCAAAGCCCTGCTCGCCCTGTTGCTGTGTGTTCCCCAGCACCACGTCCTCAATCTCAGCCGGATCAATTCCGGAGCGTTCGATCAGGCTCTTGACCACAATGGTGGCCAGATCATCAGATCGTACATCGCGAAAAACACCCTTGGACGCATGGGCGCGGCCGATAGGCGTCCGCAAGCAATCAACAATTACGGCGTTTGTCATGAGAACTCATCCGTGCGAAACGACAAGTGAGGGAGCCATGGCGTCGTAGCAGGCTGCATTCTACCGGTCCACCGGTATCGCCGTCGATGGTGAGAGCTTTACCGGCTCAATCTGCGATTGTCGGCAGCCGCCAGATCACCGTCAGTCCCACGGCAGCCAAGCCGGTAATCACAAACTTTAGAAACGCCGGCAGCACGGACAAGGCCAAGGAACAGCCCACCACGGCCAGCACTGTCACGACGGCGAGCAGCTTCACGCGTGGCCGGACGCCGCGTTTCTCTCGCCAGTCATTGACGAATCTTCCCACGACCGGAATCCGCATCACCCGCGCATGCAACGCAGGCGAAGAACGGACCAGGAAATAGCTGGTCAACAATAGAAAGGGCGTCGTGGGTAGGCCGGGCAGCACCGCTCCCACAAGCCCGATCGCCAAAAAGGCCAACGCCAAACCAACATAGACGGCTCGGCGAATTCCCTGAACTTGGTCAACTTGCTGTGGGCCCTCGCGATCAATTTCTTGTGAGGGGACGGTTGCTTCACGGCATTCCACATCCAGGGCGGCCTCAGCCACGTCCAGCGTTTGCCAGCGCTGCGCCTCAAGGTCCGCCTGCCGAGTGGTCTCCGATCGGCTGTGCAGGCGTGCACGGCGGATTGTGGGAGAGGGGGCCATCAAAGTGCTTGCAGTATGGCGTGGGAACAGTTTTGCTCAACACAAACTTTAGCTCATCCCTCGCGCCGTGAAAGCCGGTTTTCTCGGATTTCCCGTGCCGACCAGATCGACGCCAGCGGCGCCGGCAGTGGCAACGGCATTTTGCGTTTTAAACCGGCAAGAGATGTTGCCGTGGGGGTTGAAGGTCGCTACTTTATGCCGCCCTGTTCGCCCTGGATAGACATGTGCGCTCATCCCATGCTGGACTGGGGTATCGCATTTGCATCCTGCCGGGTTTCTTTTCTGAATAGAGTGTGGTTGGCATGGGTGCGCTTCCACAGAAGTTCAGCGCTGACCGACTGCCAGGATGAAGTCCGCGAGCGTGAAGCCCTCGCAATCCGCAAAAGGAGTTGACCGTGATAGTTGCCGCCTCCACAAGTTGCTTTCCCAAGCTGTCGTTGGACGCCGCTTTCGACCGGCTGGTGGCGCTGGAATACACGAGCGTGGAAGTCGTGATCGACGAGCGCAGCCGGCACCTGCGACCTTCACAAGTGCACGCCAACTTAGACGACGTAATTCAGCAATGCCGGCAAACGCAAAGACTGACGCCTGTTGCGTACTACCTGGATTTCGATTGCCAAGGCAAACAGCGCATCGAACAGTTTCACGCTTGCTGCCGGCTGGCCAAGGCGACCAAAGTGTTCACGCTCTCTGTCCGTGCTTCCGAGTTGGGCACTCCGTTCAATGAAGAGATCGAACGGCTGCGTGAGTTTGTGCGACTCGCATCCGTGGAAGGTGTGCTCGTCAGCATCAAGACGGAAACCGATCGCATGACGGAAGACCCGGAAACTGCGCTTGCGCTCTGCCAAAATACGCCTGGACTTGGCATTACGCTGGACCCCAGTCACTATATCTGCGGGCCGTGCTCCGGCCGGGACTACAGCAAGCTGTTGCCGCTGGTGCATCACATGCAGCTTCGTGATACCACGCCGGAAAAGTTGCAGGTCCGAGTTGGGCAGGGTGAGATCGAATACGGCCGCCTGGTGCAACTCTTGGAACAAGAGGGGTATCACCGTACTCTGGCGGTTGATGTCGTCGAAGAGCCTGATGTGGATCACGCCGGCGAACTGCGTAAACTACGATTGCTGCTGGAAAGCCTGCTGTAGGCGCGTTGGTTGCCATCGATTCCGTTGCCATCATCATTCTCAGTTCGCTCGATCTGGGACATCCCAGCCGGTAACCGATAGGATGCGGGTGTGAACGCACAAGATACCGCATCTCGAATCTACCGTCGCGCTCTGCGAAGAAAGCTCGCGCTCGTCGTTGCGGTTTTGTTGTTGGGCATTGTCATCGTGCTGCTCATTCTCTATACGCCCAACGAGATCGACGAGGTCGAATTCGTGCTGCCCGATGGCTATACCGGACCAGTGATCGTGAGGCAATCGCCGGACGGTCAGTCCGTCGTCAAAGACGACGCACGGGGGAGGATCATCCTCCGAGTGAGTGCAAGTGGACATTGCGAAGTGAGTGACGTCACCAAACTCGAAAGCTGGCATGCAATTCATGTCCACTATGAGGACGGCACACCGATCAAGGTCCGGCAACTTGCCGCGCAGCCGCCTCAGGAATTCGGCTGGTGGGAAGGCTTTGACGTGCAGCCATCTGAACTTGTCAGCTTCGTGGGAACGCACGAGGAGGCCAAAGTCTACTTCGGCAGCCGATAGCGGACGGTCAGCCGTTGGCAAATCCTGACACGCAACGAGACCGGGAGCGCCGAAATGGGCCCTCACTGGATCCATTTGATCTCAAAACGTGACTTTGTCAGTTACCGCGCTCAGCGCGGAACATTTGCCGTCCGCGAGGAATGACCTGAATGACCTGGGCGAAAGAAGCCCACGGACTCCAGCGCCTTGTAGACCTCCTCCAACGTCTTCTCGCCAAAGTTGGAAATGCTTAGCAGATCCTCACGAGAGCAGTTCAGCAGGTCTTGTACCGTAAACACGCCGCGCTCTTCCAGGCAATTGGTCGTGCGGACAGAAAGACCGATCTCGGCGGTGCTCATCTCCAGGCGATCCGTCAAGTCCTGAGCGCTGAGTTCGGCTTTGTTGAGGGGAACGCGAGTACGCGACATCCGATACCTTCCTTGGCAATTAGAATTGCCCTTCCGTGGACACAAAGAGAACGATCAGCGAACCGATTCCCCGGCGTCATCCTTGGCCTCGGTTCGCCACATGCCGCGAGATTATAGCCACAACTGACCCGCTCTTCCAAGCTGGGAGAGGGAGTGTCCCGATTGTTAGCACAACAGGCCCAAGCCGTTGTGCCTCCTGGGCTGCCGAAAATCGGTGTTCGTTCGTATACTGTGAGCAGGCGTTGGCACGGTTGCCTGCTTCCTGCAACCACTCGCGAGGACACGGAGAATCAGTAACGCATGCCAAGTGGATCCGGCAACTCGTCACCGCAGGGCGAAGAATTCGCTCCCCAGTCCGACATGGGAGAAGGGGAATATGCGGACGATTTCAACGAAGCTGGGTTTGACAATAACGATGTTGAATTCGGCGGTGCCGAGTTAGGCGATGCTAGCTCAGGACATGCCGAAATCCAGGATGCGGATCTGGACTTTGATCCCGCAAAGCTGATGGCCGCTGGTGATCCGCCGGACGTGCTCGCCTTTCCACAAGCAGGCACAGAGCCTGAGCCAACCTTCCCTTCGGATGGATTTCCAGAGAACTCCTTCGCTCAGGATAACGTTCCCTTCGGCGACGCCTTCCCCGGTTCACCGGACTGGAACGCCGCGGACGACGCCTGGCTGCAAGCGCTGACTCCATCCCAGTTGGAAGCCGTGACGCATGTGGATGGTCCGTTGCTGATCCTGGCAGGGCCTGGAAGCGGCAAGACGCGGGTCGTTTCACACCGGATTACCTATCTGTTGCGACAGGGAATTCCCGCCGAGCAGATCTTGGCGTTGACGTTCACCAACAAAGCGGCTGACGAACTTCGCCTGCGCGTTGATTCACTCATGCCTGGCGAACGTGTCTGGACCAGCACATTCCATCGGTTGTGCGCGAAGCTACTGCGCCGCTATGCCCAGCATGTCGGGTTGGACGCCAATTTCACCATCTACGACACTGGCGATTCGCTGCGCACACTCAAACGCGTGATGGGGCGTGACAGCCAGCGCTGGGAACGTTTTACAGCGGACCAAATCTCCAAGGCCATCAGTTGGGCCAAAAACAACCTGATTCGCGCGGATGAGTACAAACCGCAAGGAGGTAGTCCACTGGGCGCCGTCACCGCGGAAATCTATCCGGAATATCAGGCGGAGTTGATCTCAGCCAACGCCGTGGACTTTGACGATTTGCTGCTGCACATCGCAAGCACACTCAAAGACAACGCGGAGATTCGCCAAGAGTTGGACGTGGCGTTCCGCTATGTGCTGGTGGATGAATATCAGGATACCAACCTGGCGCAATACGCCATCGTTCGTTCGCTCAACATCGATTATCCCAACCTGGCGGTGACGGGTGACCCGGACCAATCGATCTATGGCTGGCGCGGCGCCAACATCAAGAACATCCTCGAGTTCGAGCACGACTACCCCAGCGTCCGCGTTGTCCGGTTGGAACAAAACTACCGCAGCACACAACGCATTCTCAGCGTGGCGGATGCCTTGATTCGGCACAACGTTCGCCGCAAGCAAAAGGCGCTCTACACCAGCAATCAGGCAGGGCAGCCGGTGCGGTACGTAGCCTACAACGATGAGCGAGACGAGGCGGAGAGCATTGTCACAACAATCGCTCAAGCGGTGCGCGATGGTCGCCGCCGGCCTCGGGATTTCGCCATCTTTTATCGCGTGAACGCACTCTCACGGGCGTTTGAACATGCGCTGCGTGATCAAGGCGTTCCCTACCAGATTGTCAACGGCGTGGAGTTCTACCAGCGGAAAGAAATCAAAGACGTGTTGGGCTACCTGGCGCTGCTCAACAACCCTCGCGACAACGAAGCATTTCTCCGCGTGATCAATACGCCTACGCGAGGTATCGGCAAGGCCACATTGGGCCGACTGGATGAGTTCGCCAACAGTCAGCGAATCACGCTGCTCGAGGGTGCGCGGCAGGCGTCACAAGTACTGGGATTGAACGCCAGGGCGGTTAAACGGCTCCGGCAGTTTGTGGAACTGTTTGAATCGTTGGAGCGCGTTGTCCATCAGCCGGTGGAGGAGATTGTCGGCTATGTCTTGGAACAAACCGATCTCCGCGAGATCTATGCGCGGAGCGAAGCCGAGGAGGACCAACAGCGCGCCGCCAACATCGACGAGTTACTCACCGCCGCACGGCAGTTTGATGAACGTCACGCCGGACAAGACTACCTGGAGGGCTTCCTTGAAGATTCGAGCTTGATCAACGATATCGACGCTTGGGCGGAGGAATCAGACCAGGTCACACTCATGACGTTGCACGCCAGCAAAGGGTTGGAGTTTCCCAGCGTATTTATTATCGCGGTGGAGAATGGACTGATTCCACACGAGCGCAGCCAACACAATCCGGACTTTGAAGAGGAAGAGCGCCGGCTGCTGTTCGTTGGCATGACCAGAGCGGAAGAAGAGCTACAGATCAGCATGGCACGCCGCCGGTCCTTCCGCGGACGAACCGGCATGAGCGTTCCCAGCAACTTCACATTAGAACTTCCGCGCGAAGAGATGGATTGGGATCAACCGTCGCTGACGTCCGTTCCTACCGAAGATCGACCGCGTCGCAGCACGGTGGAGACCGTACCGTTTGACACCGGCACCGGCATCCTGCAAACAGCCGCGCAACTCGCGCCGCAGAACGAGAATTCCACAGCATTACCAACCGCGAACGAGCAAGGGGAAACTCCCTGGGGCGAAACAGGGGCTGCCGCAGAACGGTTGCCAGCCGTTTCGTCGGATGCGTTCGCTCGCGGCATGGTGGTCAGCCATCCGGAGTATGGACTGGGTAAGGTGATCGCACTGTCGGGAGAAGGTGAGCGGCGACAAGCAACCGTCGCCTTTGCATCAGCTGCTGGTGAGCGTAAATTCGTTCTCGCTAAGAGCAAGCTGAAGATCATGAAGAGGTCATGAAGCCCGGCGCAGGCAATCAATCACCATTGACACCCCTTCGAGTTCAACTCAGCTTAACCACGCGCATACTATGAACCGCAAGCAAGGGACATTGGGAGCCATGTTAGGCATCCTGCTGCTGGTTGCCGTATTGAGCGTGCAGTCGTGGCTGGGCAATGACGCTAAGGACGGCGCTCGACAAGACCTGCATACGCAGCACCAGCAAACGCCCGCATCTGCCGCGCCGATTGTTCGCACGTTCTCTGCACAGGTTGTTCGCGTGGCTGATGGCGACACTCTCACCTGCACGCTAGACGGCCAGAATCAACGTGTGCGACTGTTTGGAATTGATTCACCCGAAGTGAGTCAGCCCGGCTACGAGCAAGCGCAAGAAACGCTCCGCCAAGCCGCGCAGGACAGGACGGTTGAAGTGAGAGTTGTCGATGTGGACCAATACGATCGCATCGTGGCTCGCGTTATCTTGCCCGGCGCCGATGGTCGCAAAGAGATTGACATCAACCGAAAAATGATCGCCGAGGGGTGGGCCTGGTGGTATCGCACATATGCGCCTGACGAACAGGATTTGGCTTCAGCAGAGGAAACCGCACGCACGGCCCAACTTGGCATTTGGGGCATGTCTGATCCACTGCCACCGTGGGAGTTTCGCCGTCGTGCGCGAGAAAACGGAAAATAGCCGTGTGTATTCTCTGAGTGTGCTTGCTTTTTGCCTGCCCAACCGCGGCACGCTACGATAAGTCATAGTGAATGTTCGCACGAATGAACCGGTACATCATGATGAAATCGGTGTACCTCAACTTCGTTTGACGCCTTATCGAAACCTCCGGTTGGATTGCTCGCCATGCCACGCCGAAATCTCATTATCTTGCTGGCAACCGGCGTGATGACCATCTTTTGTTATCACAAGGCAGAGAGCATTGGGCGAACACAGTATGGGCGAATGTTTTCCAATTTCGCCCAGGTCATGGATGAAATCGAGCAAAACTATGTACGCAAGGTCGACCGGCAGGACTTGTTTGACACGGCCATGCAAGGCATGGTTTCCTCGCTGGATGACCATTCGGATTACTTCTCTGCTAAGGAGTTGGAAGCGCTCGGCGAGAGTTTGAACCGCCGTTTCATAGGAATTGGCATTCGCGTCTCTACCGATCCAGACACGAAACTGCTCATGGTAAGTACGCCAATGGTCGGTTCGCCTGGGCACAAAGCTGGATTGGCAGCCGGAGACCTCATCCTGGCCATCAATGGAGTCTCCACGCTGGACAAGACCTCTAGCGAATGCAGCGATCTGATTCGGGGCGAGGAAGGTACCGTTGTCACGTTGACTGTCAGACACTACGGGACGGATGAAGCGGTCGAGATTGACGTGGAACGCGCTGACATCCCAATTCCCAGCGTGGAAGGTGACCGCTATCTGCCTAGCGGGATGTGGGACTTTCGCCTGGAGCAGGAACCACAAATTGCCTACATCCGTATGAACGCTTTTGTGAACGAAACGCTCAATGGGCTCTCACAAGCGTTGACCGAATTGCGGAACAAGAACATCAAGGGCGTTATCCTGGATGTCCGCGATAATCCCGGCGGCCGGCTGGAAGTTGCCGTGGACATGTGCAATTTGTTTCTAAATTCTGGAGTGATCGTCAGCACGAAGGGACGCGATGGAATTCGTGAAATCTATGAAGCCAGCGACACAGGTACTGAACCTAGTTATCCCATGGCCATTCTGGTCAACGGCGAATCCGCCAGTGCGAGCGAAATTCTGGCCGCGGCGCTGCAGGATCATCGCCGCGCCATCGTCGTTGGCCAGCGAACCTATGGCAAAGGAAGCGTGCAGAGTGTGATGGACTTGGTCAATGGCGACGCCGCTCTCAAACTGACTATCGCGGAGTATCGCCGCCCCAGCGGTGAGAATATCCATCGGCACGAAGGGGACGAAGAAGACCACGATTGGGGCGTCCGCCCGAACCCCGGCTATGAAGTTCCTCTCACTCTGGAGGAGTGGGTTCGTTTGAAGATCCAACGCCAGCGACGCGATGTCTTTGACCCAACGGGTCGCATGAGTACGGCGCCCAATGACCAAAATGGTGGACCAATCCGTGCGCCCGACCAAACCATCCTGGATCCGCAACTGCAACGAGCCATCAAGGCCATCTACGATCAAATCCGAAACCGCGCCGGCCGGACAGAGCCGGCTTAGCAGTTGAAATGAAGAATAGCGGGTGAAGCTCGAACAGTGCTCGACCACTCTTCCCGTCACAACCGGTTTACCTCCCGTCAGCCGATGCCTCGCTTTGTACGGTTGAGAGCTTTTTCTAGGCGCGCTTAACACGGCGTATAGTTGATCTGCCGTCGTCCATCCTCACGGACTCGGACGGCGTTGCGAACGGAACAATCGATCTAATCGTTGTGACGGAATGGTCGCCTGTGAGTTCAGCGCCTCCGACAGCCAAGTCTCTCCCTGCGGTTGCCGACCAAGGCAAACGTCCGCGCGCGCTGCGCGCCGAGACCCTGGCCGAAGGAATCTTGCTGGTCCTGGGGTTCACCGTCCTGCAACGGCTCGTGGGGTTCTTCCGCGGAATTCTGTTCTGCCGGTGGATGAGTCCCGAAGAGTTAGGGTATTGGGATTTGTCGTTCAACTTTCTGATGTTGGCGGCGCCGTTGGTAGTACTCGGCATACCGGGAACTTTTGGGCGATATGTGGAGCATTACCGCCAAGCGGGACAACTCACAAGCTTTTTAAGACGGACAACGCTGGCGAGCCTGGCGTTGACGGTTGTGTGCTGCCTGACCATCTTTCTGGGCCGGAGCGGAATTTCGTGGCTCTTATTCGGCGATACCACGCACGAGACATTAGCTCTCGTCCTCGCACTTGGGTTGTTGGCCGTGATCGGGTTCAACTTCCTGATCAGCGTGTTCGCAGGACTGCGGCAAATGCGAATCGTGTCTCGCATGCAGTTCGCCCATAGCTTGTTGTTCGCCGCGGTGGGCTTGGTCTTGTTGAGCACTTGGCGACCAACAGCCGCATCCGTCGTGGTCGCTTTCAGTGTCGCGTGCCTGATCACCTCCTGTTTCATGCTCCCGTTCGTTCTGCGCAGGGCTCGGGGATCCGTCGGGATTGAAGAGTGCCCGCTTTCTCAACGATCACTGTGGAGCAAGCTACTTCCCTTTGCCGCTTGGGTTTGGGCAACGGATGTCCTGGCCAATGTCTTTTCGATGGCTGACCGGTACATGATCATCCACTTTGGCGGGTTTGATTCCGAGGTCGCTGCGGGATTGGTGGGCAACTATCACAGTAGTCGTGTGGTGCCGCTGCTGATGGTGGGAGTCTGCGGGCTATTGAGCGATGTCGCCCTACCGCACTTGAGCCACGACTGGGAAGCCAGGCGTCGGCAGCGCGTTTCCGACCGGATCAACCTGATGCTGAAATCATTGAGCATTATCTTGACTGCCGGTGGCATCACAATTCTGGCCGCATCGCCATTGATCTTCGATTGGATGCTGGGTGGAAAATATCACGGCGGTCTCTCCATCTTGCCATGGGCAACCATCGGCTGCATCTGGTACAGCCTATGCATGATTGCTCAGAACTATCTGTGGTGCGCCGAACGGGCGCGGTTAGTCAGTCTGATGTATGCGGTTGGGTTGGCGCTCAATATCGGGCTCAACCTGATCTTGCTGCCGATTTTGGGTTTGTCGGGTGCGGTCCTCGCCACGGCGCTGGCGATGGCCGTCTCATTAGCGCTACTGTTTTTGTTGAATCGTCGCGGCGGAATGGACGTCCAGCAAGGGACCTATTTGCTCGCCGTTCTGCCCATTTCGCTTTGTGGAGGTCCATGGATTGCTGGATTAGCGATGATCGCTGTCGTGGTCGTCGCCATACGTACGTCATGGCTGTTTAGTGCAGAAGAAAAAAGCGAGCTGAGCCAGACAATCCGGCGATATCTCCGCAAATTCCGCAAGGTTGGTTCGTAACCAGAAAGGGCAAAGCAACCTTGGCGTTTCAGCTTGTTCGATACACCACACGGGCGAATCTGGTGGAAGCGAGCCCGGCCTGGGATGACCTCTGGCAAAGAAGCCCGATCACCTTGCCGACGGCGCGCGCCGAACTCGTGGCACATTGGCTGGAGCAGTTTGCCCCCCGCGCACGGTTGCAATGCCTGGCTGTCGAGCATCAGGGGCAATTGGTTGCGGCGCTCCCACTGATCGAGCAGCGATTGGGGCGCGTCTTCCGGGTGGGTGGCTTGCCGCGCAACGATTGGTCGCCCGGCGGCGAATTGTTGCTTGACCCCGCGACCGACGTTCAGCAAGCATTGGAGATCCTTGTCCGTGGCATGAGAGAACTAGCCTGGCCCATGCTGTGGCTCAATGAAGTCGAACTGGATGCCGCACATTCTCAGGCATTGTTGGCCGCCTTTGACCGGGCCGGAATGACGGTTGATGTCTATCCACGCTTTGATGTCGGTTGGGTGGAAACGACCGGTTGTTGGACGGACTACGAGATGAGCCGGTCCAAGAACTTTCGCCGACGCATGAACCGCCTTTGTAAGAGCTCAAAACGAGACGGGCTGACAGGACCTGCGATTCATGATCATGCGTCACCAGAGGAACTTGACCGATTGTTGCGCCGGGCATTTGAGGTCGAGGATCGAAGCTGGAAGGGCCGAAACCGGTCCTCCGTGTTGCAGACGCCAGGCATGTACGATTTCTATTTTCGTCAGGCAAAGATCCTGGCCGAACTGGGACATTTGCAACTAAGTTTTCTGGAGAGCCCTCAAGGCGCGGCTGCGTTTGAATATGGTTTGATCGCCAAGAACGTCTATCATTCATTCAAAGTCGGCTACGATGATCAGTTCGCGAAGCACAGTCCGGGCAGGTTGCTGCTATCTCTGATTCTTGAGCGACTGTTTCAATCGACACAATGGCAAGCTGTGGATTTCATGGGCCCGCTGGAACCGTCGATGTCCAGTTTTGTGACATCGAGCAGAACCTTCGGCCGCATCGTCGTTGCTCCACGATCAATGGTGGGACGGACACTCTTGCGTTGCTACAAGACCTGTTGGCCAACCATCCGTAAACTGCGAGAATCCATCAGGCCGGACCGAATCCTTTCCGGAACTGCCAGGCGGCATCGCGCCAACGCTTAGCCGGCTTGCAGACCGTTCTCGCGTGCAGAGAACAATCGCTGGCCGCGCACGATGTGCCACTGACGTCATCATTGGCGAGACTGGCGGCGGAGCAAGCACAAGCCGAATGATGCGGGTGGCTAGCTGTGGCGGAAGTCGGTCCGGTTCTCATCCGGATGAAGACCAAGCGGTTCGCCGGTATGCGAGACACCCAGCCCTAGCACGGTACGGTTTGCATAAGCGAAATACGCCACGATTTGATTGAGATCCAGAATTGCTTCGTCGCTCAAGCCCGCCGCGCGCAGCTCCGCGATATCGTTCTCACACATCTCCGCAGGCGATTCCGTTAGTCGCCGGGCATAACGGCACAGCGCCCATTCCTTTGGGGATAGCGGTTCACGCGGTTTATCGGCGACCGCTGCGGCGGCCAGTTGCTCAGCCAGCGCGGTGTCTTTCAAGTGTCGGGCCAAACCGGCGGTGTGATGCACCACGCAATATTCACAGCCATTGAGTCGGGAAACGCATACGCCCACCAACTCGCGCTCGCGCGGTGATAAGTCATTGGGGCGGCTGTGCAGCACGGCCTTGTAAAGAGCCAGATGTGCATCGAGCGTCCGTGGACGCATACTGTGCGACTGGAGAATGTGATCTACGTGGCCATCCCGACCGGCGACTTGCCGATAAGTTTCGGCCAGCGGGCCAGTCGCGTCATCCGGCGAGATCGTCTTGATCCAAGCCATGGGGACGCTCGAAGTGAGATGCTTACCTGGAATTTGAAACGGAGAGTGTGGATGTTTCGGTACGATCGTTGATCGCTTGGGCTGCCGAAATCTGAGCCTGACGGAGTTCCTCAGCCAAACGTAAGTTCTCCGCTTTCAACGTAGCGACTTTGGCAAGCATGTCATCCAGACGAGCTTGCATATCGGTGGCGACCTGCTGCACCAAACTTTGCTCTTCCTCCATGTGTGCTTGCTCCCCCCTCCACTCTGTCAACTCAGCGTCAGAGCGATCAAGCTCAGCCTGGAGTTTGACAACGGCTGCGGCCATCGCTTCAGCGTCGGCTTTGGCCGCTTGCACCGTGCCGGCAATCTCAATCAATTGGCGCTCGCCGTTGCGGAAAATCTGATCGAAGTCACGCAGCATCCTCACATACATCCGCTCCGGCTCTTGATTTCCTTCAGCGTCAACGGGGGATTCTACAACCGCGACCGCGAGCTGGTTTGTGGGATTGGTCAACTGCTGCGCAATTGACGGTGAGAAGCGAACGTACTTGTCCTTGATGATCAACTGCTCATGGTTGCCGGCGGGGAGCGTTTCCTGGATATGTGTGCGTTCTTCAGGTGTCAGGTCCGCATGGCTCTTGAGAAACTTAACGCTGACCATGATTCGCTCGGGTGGGTCGGCCGGAATGTTGCCCTGGGGTTGATCTTGAGCGGTCTCACCATGGTGGGCCAATTGGTGAACGGAAAGCTCATAGGGATTTGGCTCATTCGGTTCCGCACCGGGGAACATCGCGGAAATCTCTTCCCGGGTCATCCCCGCCAGGATGCTGTAATTATCCGCTGGCATTTCTTCATACATAATCCAGCGAACGCCGGCCCGATCAACGCTGGCAGCGAGCAGTTGTTGTTCCACCTCGGAAAGCTCGCGAACTGCTTCCAACGTGACGTTGTCTTCTATCGCATTGGGATCATCGAACGTAACTTTGAATTCCCCAAGATAGTTGAGGACGGCGTCATTGCCTTCGGTCCCTTCCGGCATTCCGCCTTCATCCCACGTTTCGTAAACAAAGAGCAGGCTGGCTTCACCCGCGTTGTCATCCGCACTGGCTGGTAATTCAGTACCGCCGATGGTCACTTTGATCGCATCGTTATCCAGGCGTCCTTTGCCATACCAGATGCGCCCAGAGGTCCGCTCGGTGAGGGTGATCTCCAATTGCGATTTGAGTTCCGCAAGCTGCGGCAGCAAGTCCGCGATTAACCTATCGTTCTCTTCAAGCTTGTTGACGTGTGCCGCATAGTTCTCGCCGTAGTTCTTCAGCGTTCCGTAGGCGCGAATTCCCAGGTAGGTCAGTCCAATAGCCGCCACGGTGACCAACCCCAGCAGAACTTTGCTCAGCGTGCTCATAATGAGTTAGTGCAAGCAATGCCGCTTCAAAGCCGTGTCCTTCGGCTCAGGAAACGATCAGGAAAGTAACGCCTGCTCGACGGCGCTCAGACTTAAGCAAACCTCATGAAGTGAATGAGATCAGCCCGACCGTGAAGTGATCAAAGGTGGACCTGTAGCTTGGTGGGCAAACACCACAGACCGTGGATCGGCGCGATCTCCAGATTCGTGAGTTCGATGATAGGCACAGCAAAGTGCCGCTGTCAACAATTCGCTCGATGAGCGCAGATGTCGCAACTGCCCAATTCAGGGATACTTGCGACGGCAGCCAGAGTGACGCCGCCCGGCTCTTTCCCCCGGTGTCACCCCGATAATCGTTCAAGTTTAAACGAATTGCCGGCCGAATGCATTGACTGGGAGCATCGTCCTCGTTGGGACGATTCTTCACGGAAGGATCTGTGCATGAATGATTCAGGCACGATCCGGCTTGCTGGAAACAGGCATCGTCAGTCATGGCTGGGGAGGGGGGAGAATGGAATCCGCGCAAGGCCTTGCGCTGCAAGGTTTTTTCGATGTGCTCAACGCTGGGCTTCAGAGTTGTGGGCAACTGCGTGAACTGCTGAGTGAAGCAGCTAGGGAACAACAGCTTTCCGAGCTGGAAAGCCGCGTACTGTGGAATTGTCACCGCGATCAAGCGCACGGTGCCAGCCAGGCAGCGTTGGCCAAAGAGTTGGAAATGTCGCCAGCGCATGTTAGTTCTTTGGTGGAAGATCTCCGCCGGCGAGGACTTGTCGTGGGCGAACGGCGTCCGCCTGACCGGAGACGGCAGTACTGGAGTTTGTCGGCGGAAGGGCAAAAACGATTCTTGCCGTTGCTCCAACAGCTCGATGCGATGATTCGCGAATCGGCGTCTGCAAAACCGGTCGCCGAAAGCTTCTTGGAGACGGCCGGGAAACTCGCCCAAGTTCTTACGGAGCGAACGACCGACGCAGACGAGGAAGAAGGGCCTGCCCCTGGTTTCCACGTCCCATCGCAGTCGGCAAGCCGCGCCGCTTGAACCATAGCCCTAGTGCTTCCCCTAATCGATTTCAACTTTCGAACGGATTCGGACGTTCCGGGAAACAACCGATGATGGATTCAAAAAAACTTCGAGCCTTGCCGTTGGTCTTCACCGTCTTGTGTGGAGCCATTCCGTTGGGTTGTAGTCGGGCTCACTACCGCACCGCTGCTGATCATGACGCCGCGCGACTCGTCGTCAACGCCTCAGCGGCAACACGAGCCCCATGGGACAGCTTCACCGTTGCCGTTCCGCCGGAGAGCCGGTTTTTTGACGGCGACAATCCAGACCGTCCGCCGATGCCTCCGGATGATCCTGCGGCTCATCGCTTGATGCATTGCGTTGACTGTAAGCCAGGCTACCCCTGTTGGCATGCAGGAGGTGTAACGCAGATCATTGAGAATCCTCATTGGCAACAATCACTGCCGTGGTCGCCAGAAGGCGAGGTCGTAGTTGACCTGGAAACGGCCATCGAACTGGGCTTGTATCATTCGCGCGATTTCCAAGACAGTTTGGAAGACCTCTATCTTTCCGCTTTGGATGTCTCTGCGGAACGATTTCGCTTTGACGTGCAATACTTTGGCGGCAATGACACTTTCATCACGGCAGCTGGCCGTGACCAAGGGGGCGGATCTTCGTCGACGGCTCTTGCCACCGGAACGTCGGCAGGATTCAACAAGGCCTTTGCCGCGGGAGGTCAGTTGTTGGTGGGCTTTGCCAACAACTTTGTTTGGCAATTTGCTGGGGACAACACCGTGAGCGCCAACTCACTGCTCAACTTCACGTTGGTGCAACCCTTGCTCCGCGGTGGAGGCCGGGCTCTTGTTATGGAGCGGCTCACCATCTCGGAACGTGCGTTGCTCGCGAATGTTCGCGCCATGGAACGCTTCCGCCGAGGTTTCTACGTCGATATTGCCGTCGGTACCAATGGTGGTGCATCCGGTCCCAACCGTCGTGGCGGCTTCTTCGGGAGTTCGGGTTTGTCAGGTTTCACTGGCTTGGGCGGAGGCGGCTTCGGCCGAGTTGGTGCAGGAGGCGGGGGATTTGCCGGAGGAGCTGGAGCCGCCAGTGCTGGCGGTTACTTGGGAGTTCTGCAAGACCAGCGAGAACTGAGAAACGCTGAAGCAAACGTCGCGTCCCTGCAGGACAGCGTCGAACTCCTCGACGCCTTCCGCGAGGCCAATCGAATCGACCGCTTCCAGGTCGATCTTGCGCGCCAGGCACTTTACAACGCTCAGAGCCAGCTCCTTACCTCCAAGGCCGGCTATCAATCCACGCTAGATGGATTCAAGCAAGATCTCGGCCTGCCACCGGAACTACCGCTCCGCGTCGAGGATGATTTGCTGGATCAGTTCGAACTCTTGTCACCCGAGTTGATTGAGTTGCAAACTGCCGGAACCGATGTCCTTTCCGAGATGTGGAGCGGCGACAGAGGCTCGATTGCCAACGCAGCTCTCAATGGGGATCTGGACGTCGCCGGCCAGCAGGGCACGCGAGATCAGCTCCTCGCCAATATCGCCGTGCTAGAATCGATCCAGAATTTGTTGGAGCTGTATCGATTCCGCCCCAACGCGGCGCCGCAAGATCCAACAACCGTCGCTCAGTACCAGGACATGTTGGATGGTCTGATCGATAGCCATCGGCGTTTGCTGTTGGTTTTGGATCCGCTGCAGAACTACGGCCCTGTTATGACGGACGCGCGCCAACTCCAAGATCGCGCCCTGGCCAGCTTGTCCACTGTTAGCGACGCGGTGGACGATTTGGAACAGGCCGCTCCGCGCCGCATTGAAATCCTGGAACTACTTGCCGCCAGTGAACCGGTCCAATCCGGCGAAGTCGACCCCACCGCTTTCAGTGTTGACGTCTTCCAGCAACGCCGAGGTCGGCTCGCGCGAGCTTTCGACGTCATCAACCAACGGCTGAGGCAACCAGAGGAAGCTTGGGATGGTCGGCGTTTGCGAATCGAAGGATTGCACGCGCCCGCCCAAGCTGCCCAAGAGAGAATTGTCGAGATCACCATGCCGTTGGTGCCAATTGTGGAGCAATTGGAACAAGCACAAGCCGCCGTCCGAAATGCCGATCCGCAAGACCGGGATCAAGCCAACCAGGTATTCTTTGCCGGACTAGAGGATCTCGTGCCCAAGTTAGCCAACCTGCAGCAAGAGATCCGCACAGCCAACGTTTCCGTCGAAGGGTTTCTAACGCAAGCGGAAAGCACTTTGGGCGAGGCTTTGCAAGCCGTCCGTCGTCTAGCGGACGATGCCAGTGAGATGGGGTTGATCCAGGCCAGGGCACGGCTGGAAACCGCGATCTTACCGCCGCAAACGCTGACGGAGGAGCGCGCGTTCGCCATCGCTTGCGAGTATCGTCGTGATTGGATGAACGCCAGGATGAACCTCGTCGACAACTGGCGACTGATTGAGTTCAACGCGGATGATCTGGAAAGCGATTTGGACATCACTTTCTCCGGCGATCTCGGAACCAGTGCGGACAACCCGTTCCGCTTCCGCGACGCCAATGGAAGTTTGACTGCGGGGCTCGCGTTTGATGCACCGCTGCAAAGGCTGATCGAACGCAATGACTATCGTCAGTCACTGATCGAGTATCAGCAAGCCAAGCGTAGTTACGTTCGTTTTGTTGATGGCATCAGGGCGTCCCTGAGAAACATTCTGCGCACGCAAGAACTCAATGTCCTCAACTTCGAGTTGCGCCGCCGGTCTGTGCATGTCGCCATTGATCAAGTTGAACTTACTCGGCTGCGTTTGTATGAACCTCCGCGTCCGGGAGAAACGGCCGCCTTTGGTGAAACGACCGCCCGAGATCTGGTCAGTGCGCTGACGGACTTGCTCGACGTGCAGAACGATTTCCTCAGTGTTTGGGTCAACTTTGAGGTCCAACGCATGCTGTTGGACTTGTCGCTGGGAACCATGGAATTGGACGAACGCGGACTGTGGCTTGATCCGGGACCAGATCTTGGAGACGTCCCCCTGGCATGCGAGCACGCCGAGGTTATTCCTCTGGATCTGTCCGTTCCTGAAGACGGGTTGGATGAACTGTTTGGCAATCCACCGGAGGACATTCCCCCACCTGCCGACAGCATCGGTGATCCGGACGGTTCTCCTGCTGTTCCCAATCCTTTTGACATCCGACCGTCAAGCAACTCTGACAGAACGGGTGACGCGAACCCCGGCGCCGCGCCGTTGCGTTTGCAACTTCCCAACCTGACCATGGAAAAAAGTGATAAGGGAGAAAACACGGCCGGCGAGAAAGCTGCTCAGAACGACTCCGTGCCGCGACAAGCATCTCATATGGAGAGTGCATCGAGTGCCAAAGTGGAAAAGCGCACCTCTCGTGGCGAAAGTGAGTCCAACAATTTTCAGCACACCAAGCCTTCGGATACCAAGCCGGCTGCGAACAGACTCAAGCTTGGCCGAGGAGTGAAGAAAAAGAACGACCCACTGTTCGGCGATCGATAAAGGCGAGTGCTATGGCACCTGTCCGATAGCTGTTCCGCTCACCCAACAAACTCTGTCAAGTCACTCCGCGATGGGATGCCACGCACTCTGTTCTCACGCGTACGGGCGAAATTAACATTGGTCAAATTTGGGGGATGTTTCTAGCCGCTATGCGCGCTGCCG
>JALCBR010000090.1 GCA_028066245.1 Pirellulales bacterium
GGACATTCCAACAGCGGGCTACGGGTTGGGTCGGGTCGATACTTGGTGTAACTTGCCTTCAAAACAGCTGACGGTAGCTGCTCGACCTGCGCGAAAGCTTGAAACTGGAGCGTGGTTGTTTCCGTGGCAGCCATGTAAAGCCGCTGGCCGTGTTCATCTTCGCTAGGAACCTGCAACATCGTGATGTCTTGCTGATTGACGAACCACTCGAACCCAGTGCGGGGAGCGGAAAGTCGTTTAACCGTGGGAACTGCGACTTCCCACCGAAACAAGGCGAATTGCGCCGCACTGTGGACGGTTGCCGATGGTGAATTCTTAAACAAGTCGGTCAGCGCTGCCTTGATGTCGGCGCGCGCTTGTGATGAGAAATCCTCAGGAGCGATTCCCGTCACGATCTCACAAAGGCCTGTCAGAACACCAGCGTCAGAGTCCTTTGCGGTTGCCTCCCGAAGGAACACGGCGTGCACGGCTTCCAGGTCAAGGTTCCAATTTGGCGCCCCCAGCACATACTCAGTTCGCAAACGCGGATCTGGATGTGATGCCATGATGTATCGCAAGCCGTCGACTCGGTGCATCTGCAAGAGAAGATGGATCAACCGCAGTTTGAGTTCATGGTTGTTGCCTTGCTCAACCTGATTCCACACATTGACCACATCCTGAGCATAGCCATCGAGAGCGTCCGCGAAATTCCGCATCTGAGACAACGGCGCAGTGGGGATGTCTTGCAGCAAGGCGGGCACATCTGGCTTGCCCAGCTGCGCCGTGGCAATCGCAACATTGATCTGCGCCCGAGGTAGAGGCGCAATTTCCGGTGCCAATGAAGTCCTCCGATCTCCATCCTGAAGAATAGGCACGGCAACATCCTTATATGGTTCCATGCGCACGATCACCGGTTCCAACTCTTCTGGGGGCGAATCCATCAGCTCCACAACCAGCGACTCGGCAAACTCAACCCGTGCATAGTGGCGCAACTGAAATGCGACAACGACAATGAATATGCCAATCACGAAGCCCAATCCCCAACTCTTCGCCAGTTGCCATCTCGCAGCGCGGAGCATGTTCCGTTGCTCCTTCGTTCGGTCGGCGGCTCGCGTCAGCGTAACAATGGAAATCCACTCCGCCAAAGATGGCAGCTGCTTCCTTTCCTTACGCGACGACCAAAGGTCCGTTCGCTCCCGCAATCGCAACCACGCTCGCCCCCGCCGCGTCTGCTGTTCTTTGCGAAAGATCCATTTGCGTAAGGCAGGTACGAGGAAATCATGGGTAAGCTGGTAATGCCGATCAGCAGTTGTTACAAGCTTCTGAGAAGAGGACGGTTCGGACTCGCTGGGCTCAATGTCGATCAGCGCGCCTTCAGCGGGATCCGTCGGAGTGATCAGCCGCAACTGGCGATCAAGGATGTTCAACAGCTCATCAAATAATTGGCTCCCTTCCGCGTATTTGCTGGCACTCCGCAATTCTGTAATCGAACGCATGTGCCCTTTGATTTCGGCCCCTTCGGCCGGAAGCAGGAGCTCCAACACCCGGCGAGCTGCTGGGCCGTGTGCGCGGTGGGTTGGGTTGGCGTTGGAAGAGTTGAAGGTTTCCTCAAGAAAAGTGACACCGACATCCTCCTTGCTGCCGCTTGCTTCTAACGTTGCCATACGCCAAGGCTTGTGCTTGAGCATGTCCGCCCACAGCGCAAGATGCACGCAGATCACCCGGTCATCTTCCGCCAGCAACTGAACCGCCTCTTCGAGGAACTTCTCATGATCCTCACGATCGGCTGGATCTTCAGGCAGTGAATGCTCGTAGGCATCGCCAAAACGCTGCAAAACTTTCCTGGCATGTCGCAAATCAAAGCGATCCACGACATCCGCGTTGCGGCCTCGCTCGATTTCGCAATCAAGCGACTTCATGAATCGCGTTGCGCCCATCCAGAAATCATCACGGACCAGCACGATCGCCTGAACTCGAGCGCCGTCACAATGTCGCAATCCGTTCAGGAATTGTGATTCATCCAACGATGGATTGGCATGCAGCCACTGTTCAAATTGGTCGATGACCAGAAGCAGCTTGTGGTTGGAGGAAAGCCACTCCTCATCACGGATGCAAGCCAACGTGGTCGGCAAGTCCAGGCCACCAGGCAGGTTTGGCAGGACGGCGCGAATCTGCCTCAGCACACGCAATTCTGTCTCCTCGGCCGTGGCTTCGACATAGATCGGCGTCACAAAGTCCGGCAGCCGTGGGAATACTCCGGCTTTAACAAAGGACGTCTTACCGCTCCCGCTTGGTCCATAGAGCAAGCCGACAGGGAATGTCTGCTCGGGCCGCAGTTCGCCAATCGTTTCAATCCAGAAGCGGATGGAATCCGGGACGCCGTCAGCGCCGCGCGGCCCTGGAAGCAATTGCAAAAATGACTCGCTGTCGTTCTCCCCAAACGGGCGAAGACCCTTGGGGTGGACCGCGATTGGCTCTTCGATATCGCTTGGTCTTCTCTCACGATTGCCGAAGTTCAGCCAACCATCCAAATCCGCGGCCAGGCTGCGAGCATTTGGATAGCGGTCCGGAATATGCTTGGTCAAACATCTCAAGCAGATTCGTTCCAGTTCCGCTGGGATCTCTGGCACAAGGTTGCGCGGCGCTGTCGGCTCATTCTCCTTGATCATGTCAAAGAGTACGTCTCGGTCTCGAGAGACAAACGGCAGGGACCCCGTCAGCATCTGATACAGGATGACACCTAAGCTCCAGACATCAGTCCACGTGTCAACGTGGTTTGACTCACCTCGGACTTGCTCAGGAGCCATATAAGGCGGAGCGCCGCAAATTTCCCTGCGATGCAGATGCCGAGACTGAATCTGCATCGCCAGTCCAAAGTCGGCGATGCAAGGGCGATCATCTTCACGCAGCAAGATATTGCCCGGCTTCAGGTCGCGATGCAAGACGTCCTGAGTGTGTGCGGCCTCGACAATTTCACTGAGCTGCAGGATGAATCTGGCAGCTTCCGCAAAAGAGAATTGTTTGCGAGCAAGTACGGACTTGAGATCGCCTCCCGGCAGAAACTCTTGAACGATATACGGTCGGCCGTTGCTCCGCTCCGCAGCGTGAATAGTAACAATGCCGGGATGTCTGATGGACGCGGCTCGTTGAGCATCAAGGAGGAATTGCTCGATCTCGGATTCACTTCGCAGATGGCCCTTGAGAGGGACTTTGATGGCAATCTCACGCCCAACGTCCGGATCCTGCGCTCGATAAACAGCCCCAAAACCACCTCTCCCGAGAAATTCAAGGACGATGTATTTTCCAATCTGATCGCCGGCCTTCAACCGTTCCTCTTTAGCCCTTGCGTCTTGAGGTGGCCGGGAGATCGCTCGTGACCCAATCTCGCGGACAGCGCGCTCGACAGCCTCCGCATACTGAGGAAACCTGTTCCGATATGATTCCGCCTGCGACTCATGCTCGGTGTCGTCGTGCTTGTCCAGATCAATCTTGAGAAGTTCCGTGAGTAGGTCAGGGCGGTTTTCAAGCGCGACTCTGGGCAACTGATCTTCAATCAGCGCCGCGTCTTCGTTGCCCCAATCCGCTTCAAATTCGTCACAGATGAGGTCGATTTCTCTCTCGATGTCCACCAGAGACGATCTCCCCGATCACGTTCACGACTGGTTCATTCTTTCCCATGCGTTGCGGATGAGTGCAAGCTTTCGCTCGACGGTCGCTTGACTGACTCCAATCAGTTCGGCGATCTCTTTATTGGTATGGTTCTCCAGCTTGGCGAACATCACCTGCTTAATCCGCTCCTCATCAAACTGGTCGAGTAAATTGCGGAACTGATCGCAAAACATCGCTACAAAATCACCTGTGGGAGCCGGGTCAGGAATGCTAGCGAACCCGTTCTCCTGAGAGCCTTCCGCTGCGTTGTAGAAGACTGAGTCGCCCCGTATTTGTCCGTTGCCTCGCTTACCTGCCAGCAAAAAACGGGTTTGACTATGGGCCTTGCGCTCAACCAAGCTGACAAGGATCTGCCACAGGTCCGCGCGGTCGTTCAAGTCGCTAAAACGTCCCTCGTCAACACCGCGCAAGAATGCCGCAAACGCCTCGTTGGCCACATCGTCCTCATCCACAACTCTCCGCGAGGACGCGCCGAGATACTTCCGGGCTGCCGTGGCAAGTCGCGACAAATAGCGCGTCCAAATCTCTTGCGCAGCCGGCTGATTGCCCTGTTTGAGCTCCTCGATGAGGAGTGATACGGACTCGTTTTGATTTGAGACGGATTCGGAATCAGGCATGAGTGTTCCTCTGAAATGCATCCTGGATGCTAGTTCTCTCACACCGAGATCGCAAGTTTTCCTGGATGCGACCGGTGGATCGGACTAGGCACTCCCCCGACATGAGGGGTATTTGCGCCGGTCTCGTCGCGGCAAACACTGTGTTTACAGCAAGGTTTCACGGTGGTCGCGAACTAATCGTCCCAAAGTTTTTGATTTTTCTTGAGGGCTTTTCAGCGCCATTTGCGAGTTTACCAACGGCGGGAGATTTTCCGCATGAGGTGGCAGAACAATCGGCAGGAAGTCGGGAGAGAATCATGAGTGCGGGCAGTGCATGTCTCTGTGAACCAGCCACAGATTCAACGGTTCTTTTTCAACAGGCGATTGATGTGGTCTCCGAACTGACAGCGTTGGCGCAACAACCGTTGGACGTTTCCAGTCGGTTTTCTGACGCGTTCGATTTGGTGCATGAATTGCCGTTAACGAAAGTTCAACAACACTCTGTCGTTCGCGGGCTGAGAATCGCCCGCAAGTTGCAGGCATACCGTGAGTTTGGGGCAGCCCGACACGAACTTGACATCGTTCGGCGAAGTCTTACTCGTTGTCAGCTAGAGCAGTAGGGCAGAGAACTCACACAAAAAGGTGCGTGGATGGCCGACGGGGCGGGCGTAGGGTCCAGCCTATCTGGTCTGCTATGAACACGGTCATTCACGCACCCTTTTCTTATCGCCACAACAGCTGATGACGAACCGGCTTTCCTACCATTCTGGTGTGACTGGTGGCAAGCAGCCTTGTCGAGTCGCCGAATGAAAGCTGGCCAACTTTTGTGTGAGGTCGCGGGCTCTTCACTCTAGGGTTTCGCGTGCGGCAGTGGATATACTGGGACACAATTCCAGCCTCGCGCCAGGAATAGGTCCAACTCTACTCACTGAGCGATTTCCAATGACGAGCCTGAGAGGGCACGCCGGATGGTTGCAATTCGCGAACGACCGCTCATATTGAAGCCTGCCATGGCGCTTCACTACTTCGCGCGAAGCTTTCCGCCGGCGACTGTTGCGGGACGACGAGGACTCATCGCATGTCAAAGAAGAGCAGCTCAGATCACGAAACTCAGGAGCGGACCGTGCTCGTTGTTGACGATGACCGCGAAATCGTGGAATCGTTGAGGCTGGCGTTAGAGTCTCGTGGATATGCCGTGAGAGTTGCCCGGGACGGAAACCAGGGACTCGCCTTGGCAGAACATGAATCGCCCGGCCTGGTGATTTTGGACATGATGATGCCCAAGCGGAGTGGCTTCCTAGTTTTGGAAAAGCTACGCCGAAACGCTGGCAATCAGATCCCAGTGATTATGATTACTGCCAACGAAGGGAGTCGCCACAAAGCCTACGCTGAGATGCTTGGCGTGACAGACTATATCCGCAAGCCCTTCGCGATGGACAGGCTGTTGGAATCTGTGGGAAAAGCGTTCTCGTGAGAAAGTAGCGGCTTTTGGTGGACTAGAATGCACGCGGGCGCCGTGGTCATGCTGTGCCGCAAATCAAAACTAGATAAAGACTTATGGCGATTTACGTCTCGCCAAGTCTCAGGCATTCCTTGCTCCGCCAGGGGATGTGTTGGTATTGCCCGTGTTCAGGGTGCGAGCAATACTAGAAATGGTTGAGCAACAAGCCTCGATCGGTCGACCTGGAATCAACGGCGGCTGAGGCGGTCACAAGGGAAGCTCATTCCGCCCACAGCGAACATCTCGTCAACTTGCTAGGTGTCTCTGTTCGCTCACTGACGTTCTTTGCCAATCCCCACGAACTCCGCGGCATTAGCAGCTGCGCGGTTCGACCTTCTCTGTGTTCCGCCCTGCGCACGTTCATGCGCCGGCACTTGTGCTGCGCGACCGGGAAACCGGCCTGATGCGTTCACAGCGGATAAACCGGATGCACGTTGCAATCCGGAAGTCCAACGTTTACCAGTCGGCAGGCCTGCGCGGACTTAAACATGGGCTGCACAGTGAAACACACTTTCAAAACAACTTGCCGCACGGAGGAGATCAAAAAACCTACATTTGATTTGGCTCGTTTCTCATCTCATCCGCGAGTTGAGTCAATCAAAGTCGAGCCAGACCACAGGTTAGTGAACTCGAACAGACAGTCAGAACAGAGAGAGCACAATCTACGCTGCACGTGGCAAAGACCATTCCACTATGGCAGCCAAAGAACAAGGGAACGCAATGACTGGAATCGATATCATCAATCTCGTATCTTCGCGCCAGGATCTCGATCAGTTTCGCAAGAAAATCTGGGAGGGGAGTTTTGCGGAATACCTCGATATCGTGAAGCAACGTCCGCAAGTGACGCGGAATGCCTATGAGCGGATCTACGACATGATCACCTCATACGGAACCGTCGACTATGAACACGGTCGCGAAAAACGCGTTCAGTACCGCTTCTTTGCTGATCCAGACAACAATGGTCGAGACGCCGTGTTCGGAATCGACGCCGCACTGGCTGACCTGGTCAATGCGCTTAAGAGCGCGGCCAAAGGCTACGGAATTGAGCGGCGTGTCCTACTGCTGCACGGCCCCGTAGGCAGTTCCAAAAGCACCATTGTGCGATTGCTCAAAAAAGGACTTGAGCGGTACTCGCAAACGGATGAGGGGGCGCTCTACTCCATCGGCTGGAAAGACCTAGAAGATGACTCGATCGTTCACTGGTGCCCGATGAACGAGGAGCCACTGCACATCATACCAGATCGTTTCCGAGAGGAGGTTGAGGCAACGTTGAGTGAGGGACAAGGGGAAGATGGCTACCGTGTGAAAATTGAGGGTGAGTTGTGCCCGTTCTGTAGGTTCATCTACACAGAACGGCTCAAACTCTACGGGGGAGACTGGACACGCGTGCTTGAGGATGTGCGCGTTCGCCGCGTTATTCTCAGTGAAAAGGACCGCGTGGGAATTGGAACGTTTCAGCCCAAGGATGAAAAGAACCAGGACTCAACGGAACTCACTGGGGACATCAACTATCGGAAGATCGCCGAATTCGGCAGTGATAGCGATCCCCGCGCATTCAACTTCGACGGCGAATTCAACGTCGCCAACCGAGGAGTCGTGGAGTTCGTGGAAGTGCTCAAGCTGGATGTCGCTTTCCTCTATGATCTGCTGGGCGCCAGTCAGGAACATAAAGTCAAGCCAAAGAAGTTCGCCCAGACCGATATCGACGAAGTGATCATTGGACACACCAATGAACCCGAGTATCGCCGTTTGCAAAACAACGAATTCATGGAAGCACTGCGGGATCGGACAGTCAAGATTGACATCCCGTATGTCACGCGACTGAATGACGAAATTCACATCTATGAAAAGGACTACAACAACCAGAAAGTCAAAGGCAAGCACATTGCTCCCCACACGATTGAGATGGCCGCCATGTGGGCGGTGCTTACCCGACTAGAGGAACCCAAAAACGCCGGCCTGACGTTGATGCAGAAACTTAAGCTCTACAACGGAAAAACCTTGCCTGGCTTCACGGAAGAGAACATCAAAGAGTTGCGCGAGGAAGCCGTGAATGAAGGGTTGCAAGGCATCTCGCCGCGTTACGTGCAAGATAAGATCTCAAACGCCTTGGTCGCTCATGCGGATTCCAGAAGCATCAATCCGTTTATGGTACTCAACGAATTGGAGGCCGGTCTTAAGCACCATTCACTCATCAACAATGAAGAACTCAAGCAGCACTACCGTGATCTGCTGAGCGTGGTCAAAGAGGAATACGAGAATATCGTCAAGAACGAGGTTCAACGAGCTATCGCTGCGGATGAGGATGCTCTCAAACGGCTCTGCGGGAACTACATCGACAACATCAAGGCCTACACTCAGCACGAGAAGGTCAAGAACAAGTTCACTGGCCAATACGAAGAACCGGATGAGCGGTTGATGCGGTCGATCGAAGAAAAGATCGACATCCCGGACACCCGTAAAGATGACTTCCGCCGCGAAATCATGAACTACATCGGCGCGTTGTCGATCGATGGTAAGAAGTTTGACTACAAAACCAACGAACGGCTGCACAAGGCCCTGGAACTCAAACTCTTCGAAGACCAGAAGGACTCGATCAAGCTTTCCAGCCTTGTCTCCAACGTTATCGATGCCGATACGCAAGCCAAGATCGACGTCGTCAAGAGCCGACTGATTCGAGACTTCGGCTACGACGATGAAAGCGCGACGGACGTGCTCAACTACGTGGCCAGCATTTTTGCGCGCGGTGATACCAAGGAATAGTCACTGCCGCGAGCCCATTAGGTGATGTCACACCACGCGGAAGAGCCGCGAGGGTGGCTCACGGTAACCTGCCCGAGCTTACAAAGACACTTCCAAGATTTTTTGTTGACCCAAGATCCCCATGTCACTCAAGATCGAACGTGATCAAAACCGCTTCCGGCAGATTGTCCGCGGAAAAATCCGCGAGAATCTGCGGAAGTACGTGACGCACGGAGAAATGATCGGCCGGAAGGGGAAGGACCTGATCAGTATTCCGTTGCCGCAGTTGGAGACGCCCCACTTTCGCTTTGGCGACAACGGCGCCGGCGGAGCCGGACAAGGGGAGGGAGAGCCGGGTGATCCGCTCGGACACGGCAAAGGACAAGACGGGCATGGACCTGCCGGCGATGCACCCGGCGGCCACATCCTGGAAGTGGAAGTCAGCTTGGAGGAGTTGGCTGAAATTCTCGGCAATGAGTTGGAGCTTCCCCGGATTGAACCCAAAGGCCAAGAGACGATTAGCGAAGAGAAAGCTCGCTACAACAGCATTCGCCGCACCGGGCCGGAATCGCTCCGGCACTTTAAGCGAACATACGTGCAAGCGCTACGGCGACAAATCGCTTCCAGCAGCTACAACGCGGTCCGGCCCATCGTCGTGCCAATTCGTGAAGACAAACGGTATCGATCGTGGGACGTCACAACAGAGCCAGTCGCCAACGCCGCGATCATCTACATGATGGACGTTTCTGGGTCCATGACAGATGAGCAGAAAGAGATTGTTCGTACAGAGAGCTTTTGGATCGATACCTGGTTGCAGTCCAACTATGACGGGGTCGAACGTCGTTACATCATTCATGATGCCGCTGCCAAGGAAGTGGACGAACACACTTTTTATCACACACGCGAAAGCGGCGGCACACGGATCAGCGCCGCCTACAAAGTGGGAGCGCAATTGATTGAACGAGAGTTCCCGCCGGCTGACTGGAACATCTACTGCTTTCAGTTCTCTGACGGAGACAACTGGGGAGAAGACAATGATCAAGCCTTGCGGATTCTCAAGGAGAATATTGTTCCGCACGTCAATCTCTTCTGTTACGGGCAGGTCGAAAGTCCATATGGATCAGGCGAATACATCCGCTCACTCGACGACGCAATGGGAAATACGGAAAACGTTGTCCTCTCAGAGATTGCCGACAAGGACGCCATCTTTGAATCCATCAAGACGTTCCTCGGCAAAGGGAAGTGACCCCTGCAATGAGTTGCCGAAACTCAAGCGATAAACAGCAACAACCATCTATGTAACGAGCATGAATACTGGAAACCAACAATCCGAGCCCTCCAAGAGGATGTTTCACGTCCAAGTCGGCCATCACCAAATGACCGTTGAAGCGGAAAGCAGAGCGGAAGCTCTCTCCATCGCTCGACGCAAACTCGGTGCAGATCTTCCCCGGCTGTGGGACATGATCTACGACATGCAGGACACGGATTTTGACATCCGGCAGACAGAATGAGAGAGCCTTCCATCCAAGTATCTCCCAATCTCAGTTTTCAGAACAACCAACCTCACCACCATGGCGCTTCACTCCTTCACACCGCTGACTGAGGAGCTCTGCAAGATCCAGCAGGAGATTGAAGGGTACGCGCAGCGTTACGGTTTGGATTTCTACCCCACCATTTTTGAGCTTGTCGATCACGATCAACTCAACGCCATTGCCGCCTACGGAGGGTTTCCCACGCGCTATCCGCATTGGCGGTTTGGAATGGAGTATGAGCAGCTCTCCAAAGGTTACACCTACGGGCTGCAAAAGATCTACGAGTTGGTCATCAACAATGACCCATGCTACGCGTATTTGATGAAGTCCAACGAGCTGACCGACCAGAAGCTCGTCATGGCTCACGTTTACGGGCATTGTGACTTCTTCAAGAACAACCATTGGTTTAGCCAGACCAACCGCAAGATGATGGATGAGATGGCCAACCACGGTAATCGCGTGCGGCGATACATGGACCGGTTTGGCGTGGAAGAGGTTGAAACGTTCATCGATGCCTGCCTGAGCTTAGAAGATCTCGTCGATATCTACTCACCGTTCATCAAACGGCATGACGGTCCACCCAGCCGGTATGATTTTTCTGCGGCGGCAGAAGAGGACTCAGGCGATGGCAAGTTCAAAGCGAAGCAGTACATGGACCGGTTCATCAATCCGCCCGATGTACTGCGCGCCCAACAAGACGCTCGGCGCGAGGAGCAACAAGCCCAAGAGCAGCGTTTTCCGGCAGAACCTCAGCGCGATGTTTTGCGATTTTTGGTCGAGCATGCGCCACTGAAAGCCTGGCAAGCTGACGTACTCTCCATCATTCGTGACGAGGCGTACTATTTCGCCCCACAGGGACAGACCAAAATCATGAATGAAGGGTGGGCCACCTATTGGCATTCCACCATCATGACCCGCCACGGGCTGCAGCCGGCGGATGTCATCAACTATGCGGATCACACCGCCGGGACATTGGCAACGCAACCAGGCCGACTGAATCCTTACAAGCTGGGATTGGAGTTATTCAGGGATATTGAAGACCGCTGGAACCGCGGCAAGTTTGGGCGAGAGTACGAGGAGTGCGACGATTGGCGAGCACAGCAAGAGTGGAATACGGAAGCTGGTCTGGGCCGCGAAAAGATCTTCGAGGTTCGCCGCGTCCATAATGATATCACGTTCATTGATTCCTTCCTGACGCCAGAATTTTGCCGCCGCCAAAACCTGTTCTCCTTCGCATACAACCAGCAGTCTGACTACTACGAATTGGAAGGTCGCGAATTCCAAAAGATCAAACAGCGATTGTTGTTTGGCCTGACAAACCGCGGCCGACCGCACATCCATGTTCGAGATGCCAACCACAAGAACCGCGGCGAACTCTACCTGGGTCACCGCTATGAAGGCGTTGAGTTAGACCTCGCGTACGCGAAAGACACACTGCAAAACCTGTATTCGCTTTGGAAACGTCCAGTCCACATCGAAACACAGCTAGAGGAGGATTTGAGCATCGTTTCTTTTGACGGAACAGAGCATCATGTGACCAAGGAGAAGAAGAGCAAGGAGTCCGCCTGATGATCGCTCAGGCGCCAACCGCGGAACTTTCCGCAAGAGAAGAGGCATCGCCATGAGTCTCCGCCAACAACTGGCCACTGCGCTGACATCTCAGCCCACGCCCTTGGCTGCACCAGCACAACTCGCCGTAAATCACGACGTTGATCACTTGGAAGTCGAACTGACGGCATTGGATAGCATCGCCTGTGCGTTCCAGCGACTCGCGCTGCAAACAGAACGGATCCGCGGGGCCGGAACAGACGTGCTCAAAAAGGTCTCGCAAGATATCTCCACCCGCGTGACATATCTGTTGGAAGCCATCGGTCCCATTGAGATCGATTCCGAAGGAGCCGTGATCCAACTCCGTTCGTTGCCACCGCAAAAGGGCGATGACGGCACCGTTTACTACGAAATGCTCGTGCGCAACGGGGGCAGCATCGAACTTCGACGGTGGAAGAACCAGCCCGGCAGCAGTGCCCGAGTTCCTCTCCAGGCGGAAGTGACCCGCGAGGTCTTGCTGCGGCTGACGGAAGATTTCGTGGCTGCCGCCAAGTTTGGCGAGAGCGTCAACCCGTGATCAAACGCAGGCCAAGGAGTGCTCCACTCGTGTCACTTTGATTGGCTGGTAGGATAGAGAGCATCATAGGAAGCGCAGTGGTGACGGTGCGCGCATTTTTTGGGCCGATCCTAATTCGCCTATTCCGCTGATGTCTTTGCCACGGACGCCTTGCCAGCCTGATCCTCTGCAGCATGACATCAACGCTGCGCGTGACGCCTGGTTTCTCACCGGACCAACGGCCTCAGGGAAATCCGTGATTGGCCTTGAACTGGCCAAGCGGCTGAACGCCGAAATCATCTCCATGGATTCCATGGCCGTGTATCAGGAAATGGATATCGGCACGGCGAAGCCTTCCCGGGAAGATCAAGAGCGTGTACCACACCATTTGATTGATCTGGTGGAGCCGAGCGAGGAGTTCAGTCTGCCACAGTATTTGGAGGCTGCCGAACAGGCGATCAAGGATATTACGTCACGCCGAAAGGTTCCGCTGTTTGTCGGCGGGACTCCACTCTATCTGACATCCTTGCTGCGGGGAGTTGATTCGGGACCGCCACCTGACGTGGAATTTCGCAATCACTGGCAGTCCATCGCAGAATCGCAAGGCAACAAAGCCGTGCATGATCGACTTTGCGAGATTGACCCTCCGTCTGCAAAACGACTTCACCCTGGCGATCTGCGTCGAGTGATTCGCGCGCTGGAAATCTACGAAGTCACCGGACGACCGATGAGCGAAGCGGACAAGCACTTCTCTCAGCCAATCGCCCAACAGGATTGCCGCGTATATCTTCTGGAATGGCCGCGCAAAACTCTCAACGCTCGCATCAATGCGCGCGTGACCAAGATGTTTGATGCGGGGTGGCTTAGTGAAGTCCAACAACTCCAGCAAGCTGGTCCACTTGGCCGCACAGCAGCTCAAGCCGTTGGGTATCGCCAGATCCTGGAGTACCTCACCAACGGCGGAGAAATGTCCCAACTTATTGCTGACGTCCAAACAACCACTCGCCGCTTTGCCAAGCGGCAGCGAACCTGGTTTCGCAGTCTGAGTGAAGGTCGCGTGGTGTCCCTCAACGCAGCACGATCGCCGGGTGAGGTTGCTGATGAGATCGTGAAGTCAGACGCGGCGCAACTGGCCGCGGAGACGCCTTGTAGCAATCCACACACATCATCGTAGCCAGCCATATCCACAGCCCAGAGTTCCCGCCAGGCCGTGCGTGTTTTCTCGGGCAAGCGATGCTAAACTCGACAGACACTGCCTGCCCAGGCTGATGTTCAGATTTAGCGCGATTCCAGCGACCGTACCATGAATTTCAAGAAACTCGGCCCGTACGATATCGGTCAGCAGCTCGGGCGCGGCGGAATGGGCACCGTGTTTGAGGGCACGAATGAAGAAACTGGTGAGCGAGTTGCCGTCAAAGTCTTGTCGCAATCACTCGCGACCGACGAAGGTTTTCGCGAGCGGTTCGAGCAAGAAATCGAAACGCTGCGGAAACTTCGACACGAAAACATCGTCCGTTTGTTCGGTTTTGGAGAACAGGACGGCACGTTGTTTTACGTGATGGAACTCGTTGACGGGACGAGTCTGGAACAGGAGCTCCGGCTCGGCCGCAAGTTCGACTGGGAAGAAGCCACCAAGATCGCCGTGCAAATGTGTCGCGGACTCAAGCACGCACATGATCGCGGGGTCATCCACCGGGACATCAAGCCCGCTAATTTGATGCTCACTCCTGAAGGTGAGATCAAGATTTCTGATTTTGGCATCGCCAAACTGTTTGGCTCTTCCGGAATGACAATGGCAGGAGGCGTCATTGGCACGGCGGAGTTCATGGCGCCGGAACAGGCAGACGGGCGGCCGGTCAGCCATCGCAGCGATTTGTACAGCTTGGGCGGAGTCTTGTATGCGTTGATCGCCGGTCGGCCTCCGTTTGTGTCTAAGTCCATTGTGGATGTGCTGCAAATGCAGCGGTTCTCCAAGCCTGAGCCTTTGCGACGGCACAACGCTGATGTCCCGCGCGAGTTTGACGACATCATCATGCAATTGCTGGCGAAGGACCCGCAAGAACGCATTGCTAATTCGGCTCTGCTGATGAGACGGTTGGAGTCTACGGAACGGGGTCTGACCAAGCGGCGAACGCTCAAAGGCGATGATCACGATTTTGACCTGACGCCCAACGCGGCGCCGATGGGCGATCCGGGTGCAACCAGCCAGGTTGATGTGACACGGGTCGAGACAGGTCGCGGTTCCCAGGCGGATTCCGTCGACCTTATGGCGCCAACGCGACAAACGGGCAGCGAAGATATTGCCGCCACGCAAGCATCTGTTGTTGCTGGTAACGCCAATGCGAGCAGCGTCACTCCCGTCACGCACTATACAACCGTTGCCGAAGACGACCTGGGCGAAGATCTGCTTACCAGCGATGACGCAACCAGGAACTGGCCGCAGATCACCCTGCTCGCGAGCGCTTTAATTGCCGTCATCGGCCTGGTCTGGTGGTTTATGCAGCCGCCGACTGCCGAAGACTTATCTGCAACAATCGACACTGCGTTGCAAGCAGATCCTGAGGAGGGCCATGCTTCTGTCGAGAAGGAAATCCGTGAGTTCCTTGACCGCTTTCCCAACCATGAAGAGGCGGCGAGAATCCTTGGTTATCAGAAAAAGCTCGATCAACACTCCATTTCGCGTGAGTATCGCAAAACCCTGCGCAAGAAGAACTCAGAAGAGCTAACGACTGTCCAACGAATATTTCTCAGCGCGACCGACCGGCGGATCTCGCCAACACAAAGCCGGGAACAGCTCACGGCTCTGGTGGTAATCCTCAACGCAACTGAAGAAGATGATCAGGATCAGGAATGCCTTGAAGCGGCCAAGGAAGAGATCGGAGCCATCTCGGACTTGGCGAAAGCGTATCAACAGCGGGAAGAAGATTTCATCGTCCGGAATCTGGCCAGGGCGGAAAATCTCGTACGTGATGGGTCTGAGGAAGCCATTTCCCAAGCCCAAGGTTTGCTTCACAGCATCGTCACGCTGTACGCAGACGAATCGTGGGCCGAACCGCATCTCAAGTCCGCTCAAGGGACATTGAGAAGGTTGGCAGAGACCGACGACCAAGACAGGCCGTAGCCGTAACTTGCGGTAATATCCCAGCCCATGACGTCACCAACGCTGGATCCGCTTCCACGGGATTTCTACGATCGCGATGTTCGCCAAGTCGCTCGCGAGATGTTGGGCAAGCTCTTGGTTCGTCGTTCGCGAGATGGAATAACGGTTGGACGAATTGTCGAGACGGAGGCCTACTTACCGGAAGGGGATTCTGCTTGCCATGCTGTTGCGGGGCCAAACCGCAAGACCGCTGCCATCTTCGGGCTCCCGGGAACCGGATATGTGTATGTCATCCACGCGCGGCATTGTTTCAATGCCGTGGCAGATGCGTCAGGCGTGGGCTGTGCAGCACTCATCCGCGCCGTCGAACCAGTGCGTGGAGTCGCGTTGATGCAAAAACGGCGTCAGCGCGTGGAACTACTGGATCTGGCCCGTGGCCCGGCCAGACTTTGTGAAGCGTTTGCGATTGATCGAACGTTCAATGGCTGGGATTTGACGATAGGGCGTTCGCTGTTCCTTGCAGACGATGAAGGGAATGGGGGCCCGAATTATGAATTGGGCGTGCAGGTTTCCACGCCTCGGATCGGCGTGACCTCCGCCAAAGACCTTCCCCTGCGGTACATTTTCGCCGACAATCAGTATGTCAGTGGGCCCAAACATCTACGTTCGCGCAACTGACATCATCCCTAAATTGACAGCGAGAACTCCATCGTGGATTTTCAAGCCAAACGCGAGAGTGAATCTCGCGTAGCTCGCAGCATTGTGTGCCACAATCCCGCCCTCGCTGAAACATCTGGAAAGCTCTATGTCACAGCCGGCCAACGCCCAACAGATCGGAACAATCGAGGCCATCGCCATCCGGACCGCCAAAGAAGGCCCGATGCAGCTAATCCAACACGCAACTGTTGCGGTTGATGGTGGAATTGAAGGCGACCTGCCCACCTCGCCACGCCGCGGAATCACGTTCATCTCAGCGGAGCAATGGGATGAGACCATGCAGGAATTGAACGTCGACCTACCGTGGCACACACGGCGAGCAAATATTCTCGTCCGCGGCTTGAAATTAACAGAGACGTTTGATTGCACGCTGGAGATCGGTGATGTTCGCATCTGCGTGGAAGGGGAGACGAACCCCTGTGAATTGATGGATCGGTTGCAATCGGGACTTATGGATGCACTGAAGCCGGAAGTCCGTGGCGGAGTTCATGGCCAGGTCCTCAAGGCCGGAACGTTCGCTGTGGGAGATGCAATCAAGGCGCAACCGAAACAAACAAACGCCGCAGTTTGATTCACTTGTCGTTTGGCAGATGGATTCCGAAAGTTGTGACACGCATGTGCTGAGACTTCGAGCCGTGCGAGATTCACTCTCGTGATGGGCCTGGTTTGAAACCGCATCCGAGCGTTCTTCAACGGACTGGCTACCGTCAGGGTCGCAGATTATTCTCCATTCGCTCGATAGCCCGAACGATGCCCGGCGACCCGATCCCCATTCTGACACTGATGAGCGTCACCGGGCCCGGTGGCGGCGCAGAAGAGATTGTGCTGAGAAACGCTTCACGGATTGATCCGGAACGTTTCAAGATGTCGATCAGCGTGATCCGCGATATCGTTGACGAGCAATTCAACTTTACTGACCGTGCCAGGGCGTTGGGAATTGAAACTTATGAAGTTTTCCAGCGGGGCATGCTGGACCGCAGCGTCGGCAAACGGCTTGCTGAGATTGTGGAAGCAATTAAGCCGCGCATCATTCACGCTCACGGTTACAAGCCAGTTTTTCATACCTGGCGTTTGAAGCGACGTCACCCAATCATTCCGATCGCGACATTGCATGGCTGGACAGGCCATACTCCGCGTGAACGTTTCATCTACTATCCTGCTGAGCGCAGGTTGCTTCGTTCCTTTCCTAGGATTGTGGCCGTCTCTGAAGATTTGCGCGAAACGTATCTCAGGTCAGGCGGGAGAGCCGAGCAAGTGACCGTGCTGCTCAACGGGGTTGACCCGGAAGACTTTGACCCGCAGCCAGGCCTGCGTAAGAATCTCCGGCAACAACTCGACTTGGGACCGAATGAAATCGCCATTTGCGGTGTTGGCCGTGTGGAGCCTCAGAAGCGATTTGATGTGCTACTGGAGTCCATGGCATTGCTGCACAATAACCAGCCTAAGTTGCGGTTGTTTATTTGCGGAACAGGAAGCAAAGACGAGGAAATCCGTGCGTGCATCCAGCGGCTCAACTTGAACGAAACATGCGCCATGCTGGGACACCGCGCCGACATGCGAGATCTCTATCATGCGTTCGACATGTTCGTGCAGTCGTCCGACTATGAGGGAACGCCGACTGTTTTGGTTGAAGCCATGGCCTGTCGGCTGCCCATCGTGGCGACGGATGTTGGCGGAACAACTCAATTGGTTCGCCCAGACGTGGATGCTTTGATCGTTCCCCGGCGAGAGCCCGAAAAGCTGGCTGCGGCCATCACGCGCACAATCGAAGACCAAGCTGCAACACAGCAACGTGTGGCCGCCGGACGCCAACGGGTGGAGACTGATCTATCATTCCGTTCCCGACTTGATCGATTAACGGCAATCTATGACGAGTTGCTCTCCCGAGACGACGTGACGAAATCTACCGCAAAGGTCACATCCAACGCTCGCAACGATTGATGGTTGCGCTGGCCTCTTTGCTTCGCTCAGGTTGGCGCGCAGCCTGGAGTACCGAACCGGGAAAGGAAATCGAACGAGTTCGATCGTCAAAACGTAAAATGGAACTTCAAAACGTTGAGAACCAACTGAGTTCTGCTGAGCGGCCAGAGTGAATCCGATGAACGAACTGGCTGAGAGACCTATCTGGCTGGCCAGTTCTGATCTTCCCAATGGGCATCGTCCATCAGTTCGCCCAATCGCTGAGCTACATCGCCGTGGTCGCTCGCAACGTTGCTCGTCTCACCGGGATCAACTCCAAGGTCGTAAAGAGAAATGGGACCGTTAACACCAAGGCGGGCTGCCTTCCAAGGTCCAACTCGGATCGCTTGTGCGAAGCCACCATCGTGCTGCTCCCAATACAAGGCGCGATCTCCCGCAGGTGCGCCATAGATTGACGGTAACAGCGACTGTCCGTCGAGAACGGCTTGCCCTCCCAGCGAACGCGGAAGCTTCCACGTGCCCGTTAGCTCAGCCAGCGTGGGCATGATATCCCAGGCGGCGCAGGGGTCAGAAACGATGACGTCTTCCGGGAGTGCCCTGGGCCAACTGACAATCATGGGAGCGCGCAGTCCGCCTTCGCTTAGCTCTCCAGGGAGCCCATTGAACGGTCCATTGCTATCGAAGAAATCCCAGTGATCCGTGTTACCGGCGATAGGTACGTCTCCGGCAAAGACGACCAGCGTGTTGGCATCAAAACCCAACGCGTACAAACGTTCCATCACCCGACCAATGTCGCGGTCCATTTTGGTCACCATGGCAGCGAACTTCTTTGCATCGACGGGCCAGTCGAGTTCTTTGTATTCGCCTGTGTCGCTGGGGCCATCCGCCGGCAACGTGAAATCAATCTGCAGGAAGAACGGGCGGTTGTTGCCTTGGCGGTCCAAAAATGCCATGGCGTCTTGCGTCAATAAAGACTGGGCATCGAGCACGTTGCCATCGTTCTCATTGGCGATAAATGCAACTTGCTCCGTGTTGCGCCACAGAGCAGCCGGGTAGAAATCGCCAGCGGCGGAATTGCTTAAATACCCAAAGGAATAGTCGAATCCTTGCAATCGCGGGATACCGGAAGTGCCGGGCTCTCCCAAGCTCCATGCTCCCACAAAGCCGGTGCGAAATCCGCCATACCACATCACTTCTGCCAGCGTGACATCGGCATCAGCCAAAGGCATCACTGGACGGCTGCCGCGCAGCCGCACGTGCCCCGTGTGCAATCCGGTTGCCAAAGTGGCGTTCGCAGGAACTGTGCTTGGTGCACCGACGTAGTAGTCGCTAAATCGGACGCCCGTCTGCGCGAGCGCATCCAGGTAGGGCGTGTTAATTGCTGGAACGTTGGAATCGGCGTTCGTGCCTTCAGCAGGGTCCCGTTGCTTGGCAAGGTCTTGCCGATAGATTCCCAGGTCGTTGATGCCAAGTCCATCGGCCGTGATCAAGATAACGTTAGGAGTCCGTCGCGGCACGCGGACTTGCCGGTTGACTTGGCGAATCGCCTCGCGCATCTCAGCCTTCGTGTTTCCCCAGGCGCTGTCAGCTTCGCGATACATTTCTTTGAGCTGCGCCTTTTGGTCGTTGAAGAGGTCGCGCTGTTCATCGGTCATCTGCGAGTCATCAACGCTGTCAAGCATTCCGCTGAGCCCCTCAAACAAGGTACGGCGTCGCGGTGTGTTTGCCTGCTCTCCGCCATCTTGCATCGCCATGTTCGCCGATCCAGGCTTTGCGCCAAACTCGGCTTGAACGAGCCCCACAACAGCGATCAACAAGAGAAGCGTACCGACAACGAACAATCCTCGCCTGACCATGGCACTCCCTCGTTATTCGTAGGCGTCTGTCCTTGGTAGCCAAGTCGATATCTGCGGTGACTCACCTGGCAGCGGAACTCACCGTTTGGGGACCCTCCGCACGCGACACGCAGCCACAAGCAATGGTCGGTGAGCCAGTTTGATTATATGAATTCTCCGCAAATTGGGCGACAAAAGTTGACGTCAAGCTTCAAGGAATCCACAAAAACCAGCTGTGCTTTCGATAAATGGGGGGACTGGGGCTTGTGCGAAGATTTTCTGGCCAGCCTGGATAGCGAGAGCACCTGCCCGATTGCTGTTCCGCTCGTCCGAGCGGACGCTGTCAAGTCATCCTGCGATGGGAAGCCACACGCCCTGCTCTCACGCGTACAGGCAAAATTGACATTGGTCAAATTTGGGGGGTGTTTCGGGCGTCCACGCGCGCTGCCGAGCGCCATAAGGGGTTGATGG
>JALCBR010000091.1 GCA_028066245.1 Pirellulales bacterium
ATGTTGATCAACGTCTGCTGCGTCGCCTCGTACCTTGACTGATCCGCGATCGGCTCGAGTGAATTGACCGCGATGCCGGTTAGTGCGGCCAGAATCACCAGCACGATGACCAGCTCCAGCAAGCTCAGGCCGCGACACACTTGGCGCCAGCGGGGTCTATCGCAACGTAAATGCGACATAGATGTCATCTCCCGTTGGTTCGGTTCCACCCTCGCTCGCCAAGTCAGCCGTCGCGTCAGTTGGGTCAATATCCACTACACCGTCGGTGCCCGCCGAAACCAGCCGTACATCTAAGGGGCCACTGCCAACAACCTGACACACGATCGGTGTGCCGGTATAGGTATCGAGAATGGCCGGGTCACCATCGCTGCCGTAACTTGCTGTCAGATTCTTGGTCGCATCGATGGCGTACTGTCCGGTGTTGTTCATCAGGTAGGGACCATTCCAGCCGGTCCGCGTGTCGGGATCGAAGTCGTTCGACGCATCGCCGGTTACCGGATTGTGGAATAGCCAGCGGAGGTGAAAACGAGTCGCGTCGATGGCCACCGTTTCAGGAGGGCCGGTGAGGGCGATGTATTTGGTGTCCAAATGCTGTTGCGTCAACGCATCGCGCACGGCGACCAAACTAGCCCGGGTTGTACGCTCGGCGGAATCCTCACGGCTATTGGCAAACATCGGCACCATCACACTGGCCAACCCCACCAGGATCACCAGCACAATCATTAACTCGACCAGTGTTACGCCGGCGCGCACAACGCAACGTTGTCTTGGGCTTGCGTTCGTTACCATGGTCAACCCTTGCCGAAGAGTACTCTTTCGTTCATCTGCTCATGTCCGATTGCGATGCAACCTGCCGGTTGTTCATTGAAATCCTCAGCGCTGGTTTTGAGAAAGCAGGCAGCCTAGATACAACATAGTTGCAAGTACAGTCCATTTGCAAGCAGGTTACCGCAGTACCTCAAAAGCTGTGACGGTCACAGACTTCAAGATCTGGGCGATGGAACTAAGCTGTCTCGGACCGTCTCACTCGATTCCTCGCTTGAGGCTTGGATCAAGTTCTCGCCTGAATTCGTCGTTTCGGAATGGATTTTGCGCGCGGGCTCGGTTTTCAACTGTCGCGATGAGCTCTGCCAGGGACAGTCCGCGGGATATTTGGCCGTGCATCTGCGTAAGCATCGCCCGACGCTTGCGAGCGAGGGCTGGCGTGGGTGTTGTGCGAGCCCCCCGCACAACGGCTGTTGTCATGTGGAAAAGCTGGCGAAGACCCATCGACCGGATAGCAAACCTCATGCACGACCATTCGTATCACGGCACACAGTCCGTAGACGAGGGTCCTATAGCAGTAGTACGACAGGCTTGGCCAACGTTAGGAACCCTGACGTTCGACGGTTGCTCCAAGTAACTGCGTGGTAACTGCGTGCATCCCACTCCATGGCCAACTATAGTAAGTGGAGGGTGCTGCGGTAACTCTATCCGTACGTGAGCCATAAAGTCCTTTGCGGTTTGAGGTTAAACACAGATACCATGCGTATTAACACCTTTGTCTTGCTACTCGGACTTGGCCTGGCCATATTCCCATGTGGCCATGCCCTTGGCCAAGATACCAAAACAGGCGATGACGTGAGCGTTACCGGAGATACCTGTCCGCCTGTACCCCAACAAACGGCCAATTCTGCCGAATCCCAGCCTCAAGACACGCGTCAGCAACGCAGCGAGGGAACGGCTCAAGGCGACCCCACCGTGCCTAGTGAGGAGATCCTTCGACGGATACCCCAAACGCCACGCGGTCTTCAACAGCAACTGGTAGCGCTTCCTCAACTCGCGGACGTTCGCCTGCGTGGCATCGTGCTTTTTAACGCAGACCGTGGAAGGGCACTTCTGGAGGTCGGCGGTCGTCAGATCTCGATCCCACTGAAGCCTCGCGAGCAGCAACAGCGTGTGCCGATTCCAGCGAGCCAATTCCTGGCCATGCGGCCAGCTCTGGAACAAAGAGCACTGCTGCTCTCCTCTGACAGACAAGTAGCGCCCAAGGCCAGCCCCGACGGCCACGACATGTCCTTGCAGTGTAGTTTCGTGCATGACCGCGTCGTCTACAACCTGGAAGCCTTCTCTGCTGATACGCTCATGCTCAAGGCTTTGCCGCACGACGAGTTTATACTTGTCCGCGCTGGCAAGCGCTAGCCGCGAACGAGACAGCGATTCGCGCCAGCACTATCTCTAAGGGCGACGTTCTATGAAAAGCGTGCCGAGATAGACCGGCGTGCAGCTGCCCACGACCCGTGACGGTGGCGAGCGCGAATGTCCTGCCGAAATTGCGCTGAGTCTGGCTCCTTGCCACACGACCGAAAGCCCAGCTAGGTCTTTGGGAGCTTCCGCTGGACACGTATTATGGCACAAGCGTCGAATTGCGGCGACCGGCACCGCTGATGGCCGTGACGTGTGCCCATGGCTCGGCAAACCAGCGGGTCGATCCTCCGTAGGTGCGCGACACTCCATTGTTACGTCACAACACCCCTCTTCCTGGATGAGATTCCGCAAGTGGGAGCGGTTGATGGGCTCATTCAATGACGACCGGCGCCGAAGAGCGCAATCGTGATTGTTTTCAATTCCGGAGATCAAAAGCTCCGCCGTGACGGCACGAGCGAACTGGTCGGACCAAGACACGAACTCCCGCACCGCCAACGGCGGAGGATGTCCAGGCGGGGAGGACGATAACACACCCAACGCGCACGAATGCGGTCAATGCGCAATGCTCCCCAACCAAGGCAGTCTGGGCCAAATCAGGCCACAGGGGGTGCTCGCTCATGGTATCGTTTGGCCCAACCGACGGAGAACCGTCGCAGAGAGAAGAGCTCAACCGACGAAGCGGCATTGGCTCCACACAAGGCGTTGAAATGTTGTGGGGCGTTCTTCGCTTGGGCAAAGAACGAACAGAAAACGCAATCTTCAGCATGAGAAATTGCGCTTGCGCCAGGCAAGCTGGACACGACACCGCGGGATTGATCGGAACCATTCGGGGTATCGCAGCGCGCCGGCAAATTGATGGATGCGTGCCCGTGATCGCATTTGGGCGCGTGTACGTGGCCGCACTCACCAATGACCCAACCTGACTCAACTTCACATTCTACCCCATGGCCGGAAGAGTGTTGGTGCAGACCTTGCCCTAGGATTGAGACGATCCCAAAGAGACAGATCGATATCCAACCAACACACTGGCGCATGGCGAAGAAAGCAGTTCGGTTTGGTCCGCCCAGGAGATTCATGCTAGTTAGAGGTACGTGGAAGTCAAGCAATCCGTTCAAGTTGCACCGTGGAATCCGTTGGGTTCCCACGGCTCGAACAAGCAGTCTCAGTCATCAAGTTATTTTGTTAGGCGGATCACTTATCAGGGTGGTCGATGGCCTACTCGCAGGCCTCGCACAAGCCCCGCAGTAAGACTTCATTCACGCTACCAAGCCGCACCGCTTTGTGTTTGCGAGGGCTGATCTCAAAGGAAAAGTCATCCAGGCATTGGATCTCTCCGCACTGCCGGCATTTGAAATGTGCGTGTGTGCCGACATCGCTGAGTTCGTAATGCCGCATCGAGTCGCCCAAGTCGAGGCGAAACACAATCTTGCATTCCGTGAATTCCGACAATGTCCGATAGACGGTCGACTTATCGAATCCAGCCGGTTCCAACGCCTCGACAATCTCACCTGACGACAACGGTGTGGGACTGGCGAAAAGGCAGTTGATGGCAGCCACACGTGCAGGCGTACACCGCAATCCGGCTTCTCGCAATCGATTGCGAACTTCTGGCAGCGAGATCGCCGCGCTTTTCCTCTTTGTCATCGTTTGTGCCCTCGGTCCTGTCACAGGTCCATTGCATGGTATCGCAAGTGCAACTGATTTGCAAATACCTCCTGGTGCCATTTGGCACGTGTTCGTTATGGATGCTGCATCCATGGTGCCGATTGTTAGAGCCCAAACGCAGCACGTAAACGTCGATAGGCCCTCGTGACGTCCATTCCCATATCCTTGGCTTCCTCAGCCTCTTGCGCTTCGCATTCATGCTTGAGCACTTCCAATTTGTCGCGGAGCACGGCCAGCTTGGCTTGTTGGTAACGACTCAGGTTTTTTCCACGCAGAAAGTGCGAAACTTCGAGCTTTCGCGTCCAGTCATCGTAAACGGGGATCCAACGCTCCGCTCTTTCCCAATCCTGAGAAAGCGCGGCGGAACCAACATGCGTGTTTGCCACACTCAGCTCTTCAAACACGAATTCCGGTTCGGGATAGTAGACGTACACTCCCAGGAAACTAAGAAGAATAAGCCCGGCAATCGCAACGGCCCCGACCACCTTGGGCGACAACTCAACGTCAAGGCGCGCCTGAGACTTGGCGCGGGTGACGAGAAGCCAGGCATCGATGCGGGACTTTCGGTCGAGGGTTATCAGCAAGAGACCGGCGCAAAAGATCACGCCGAGCAACCCCAGCGGTACCAGCTCGAAGATTTCCGTCTTCTGCACAAGCGTCGATCGGAAAGCACTCGGGGGACTAGGTGTTCCAGGCGGGAACGGAGAACAATACCCATCGAAGGCGTGTGTGTGGCCGGCGGGTTCCACACCCTGGGGATACAACGGACGATCAACCCCGTAGCTGATCGCAACGACCATCGTGAACAGCATCGCCATCCAAACCACGGCACGACGCGTACCGTAGGTCCATAGCATCCAAACCAACAGCCCCAGATTTACACCGGAACCGAGTGCAAGTAGCGCAAAGGACGCTCCCACGGAGTTTCCATGTTCAAACATTGCGGACAACTGGATCATGGCCGTCATTGGATTTGCATAGGCCGGTACCATGACCATGCCCATGAAGAGTGGCGCAAAGGGGTCATCAGCTTCTGCTGCGGACTGGAGATAGCCAGCCGGGAGGAGGATGCTGAGACTGGCCACACCCAGCAAGCCCATCAACATGTAGATGCCCGATGAACTGATCAGCTCTTTTGCAGTAGTCGTCATGACCCCGAGGATGCGTTTGTACCCGGGCGCAATTCTCGGAGGCTCGGGTTCGGGCGCAGCGGTGCCGGAAAACATCTTGTCCCATCCCCAGCCCGCCAAGGTCACAATCAAGAGCGAACAAAGGGAAAACGTCACGATCACAACTGGACTGGAAAGCGTGAGCCCATAGAGCACGGACAACGGATTGAACAGTGGCGCGGTAAGTGCGAAGGCGAGAATTGTTCCGCCAGATAAGCCGGCACGCCGCAGTTCTCGTACGATGGGGATGACGCCGAGAGAACAAACTGGAAGCAACATGCCCATCAGCCACGCTTGGAAGAGCGCGCGATTGCTCCCATGGCCAAACAGCTTTCTCGTTCCTTCGTGCCCAAGCAGTGTGCGGAAGACTGCCGTGACCATTAACCCCACGAGTATTGTGGGCGCGGCCAAGAGAATTGCCTGCACGAGCCGAAGTAGTGCGCCCCAAAAGATGATGTCCATTGGTTGGTCCACGACGGAATGATGTGAGTGTTTGAATGAGTGAGCGTGTCTGGAGACTCGATTCCTGATTGACGGTTGAAAAATGTCATCGTGGCGTTTTCAACCTGAGCCAAGTACGAGAGTGAACTTCGCACGGCTCGCAAAGTCACGTCGCCAATGATGAATCAGCGAGCTGACAAGTTGGAAATCTTCTAAAGACAATGCCCCTCGGCTGCAGCGTTCGATCCCGTTGCGGTGGGATCCTTGCGATCTTTCACTTCTGGCAATGACTCCACGAAATCCTTTATCGCTGGTTGAAGCTTGCGAATTTCTGCTCGCCATTCATCAGTGGGTAATTTGATCGTGTCGAGCAATCGCGCAAGTTCGTTACCAACTCGATCAGCTTGAATCCAATCTTGTTCCGGAAGGTCGGTGTCCGCTGCGAGCATCGACAATTGTCCGGCGACCTCGCCGACTTCTTCGGCGACATGAACCGCATACGATTGCCCGGAAATCGAGTCCACGTCCTCCAGTATTCTGCTCAGCAGCAACAACCGTCTCCGGGCGGACTTGTAGCTTGCCTGGTCATGCGAATGAGAATGTGGATGCGGGTGTGAATGTGAATGCGAGTGAGAATGGGCATCCTCTTCCGTCGGCGATGAACTTGATTCACCGCACCCAAGAGTGAAACCAATCGCGACCACGAGTGTGCACAAGCATGATGTCCGCAACATCCGTTGGCGATCAGACATGAGCTGAACCTCCGCTCTTTCGCTTTGTTGGAACGGGAATTGAGGAAAGCACTTCGCCGATGACTTCCTCGGTATTGTCGAAATCGCCACTCAGTCGGACTGATAGCACCGGTGTGGCCACATGCTGAACGTCGTCAGGAATCACGAAGTCTCGATCGGATAGCAGAGCATGAGCTTGGGCAACGCGCTGCCAAATGAGAATCCCACGGGGGCTCAAGCCGATCTCGATCTGGGCATGTTCCCGTGTGGCGCGCCCCAGATCGATTAGGTACTCTTGAACGGACGGGCATACATGAACATTGGCCGCAAGTTCCTGGAGCGCGCCCACCGTCTTGAGTCCGATGGACGACACCTCGTGGCTTTGCGAAACGACACCCACATGACCCTGCAACATCTGGAGTTCACTACCACGGTCCGGATAGCCGATGCTCAACTTCATCGCAAAGCGATCGAGTTGCGCCTCAGGCAGTGGAAATGCGCCATGGCTCTCCACCGGATTTTGGGTTGCGACGACGAAAAACGTATTGCTTAGCTGGTGTGTGCTTCCATCAATGCTCACCTGACGTTCCGCCATCGCTTCAAAGAGAGCGGACTGCGTGCGTGGGGTTGCTCGGTTGATTTCGTCGGCCAACAACACATCGCAAAAGACAGGCCCCGGACGAAACTCAAAATCGCCTCTCTTCTGATCGTAGACGGAGAATCCGGTCACGTCCGTTGGGAGCAGGTCTGGCGTACACTGGATTCGTGCGAAGCGACCACCGACGGCCTCTGCCAGCGCTTTGGCCAAGGTTGTTTTTCCGAGACCAGGCATGTCATCAAACAGGAGATGGCCTCGCGCAAGTAAGCAAGTAAGCACCAATTCGACAACATCCTCCTTACCGAGAAGCACGGTGTTGAGTTGATCGCGCATCCATGAGAGCGCTCCATTCGCGTCAATATGCGCGTTGGAGGGTTCTTGGTGATCGATGTGGTTCACCGTTGCTGTGTTGTGATTTTTGTTCATCCAACTTCGGCTACAAATCACGAGGGAGGCGGCCCCTGCGGCGTCGCTCAACAAAAGCATCGCTCAACAAAATCGGCAAATAAGGGTCGCCGCCAAGCCGGCCATGACCGTTGCCAATCCGAAAAACACCAAGCGCTTGACACGCGTTCGAGACTTCCATCTACGGCAAGCTTGGTTGATCTCGCCCGGCGGGCACTGTTTCCATTTTTTGTTCGAAAGCGTTGACTTTGCCGGCAAATGTTGAAAACGAAATGCGGCTCGGACGGTGCCAAGCGATGCCTGCGATCTGACCTCTCGGCATACCCCGGCAATCTCACTTTCATTCTTCTGTATGCCGCTCAAGCTCCTCGGGGGCACGGCGTACAACCGTTGCTCGACGAACCTCAGGAAGCGGTCTAGGGTTCGCACGTTAAGGCGGCCTGAATCAGTTAGTTGACTATGCCAGGAGGAAACCGGCGCACTTGCCGGTCGGGGAAATCCTGCCAAGGAGCTGCGCCGATCGAGTAACCAAAGCGTCCAATCCAACTTGCGCTTGGGGTTCAACAGGCTGGCGATACCTGCGATCAGGCTTAAGAGGAGATTCGCCAACTCCACACGAAACCGTATGGCCAGGAGAACCACAATCGCTCCGAGGATCAACGCGACCCAATGCTCGATAGCGGCAGTCAGAATCGCCCAGCTCGCGAATTTGCACCAATCCCACCAGGAGCGCCATTCTGGCGGTGGCGAATAGCCGGGAGTTGGTTCAATAGCTACCCAACCGGTGTCGTGAACGAGAACTTCTGCCCAGGCATGGACATCATTCATAAGAACTGCGGTTGAATCACTGTGATAGTCGTATCGATCGGGGTCGGCATAGAAGCCTGTGACCAGACGTGTTGGATAGCCTTGCGAGCGCAGCATCAGCGCCGCCGTCGTGGCGAATAAAAAGTCCGGGCCGCGACGAGACTGCAAGAAGTAAGCAATGACGTCTTCACAATCCTCTGGCGGAACGGCCGACCGATCAACGACAAACTCTTCCCGCAATCGCGAAACAACAGCTTCGACCTGTTGCCAGCCTCGTGGAACGCCTGCAACCCATGACTCTGCCAATGAACGGTATCCACAATCGTCTGCGGACATCGTGAGATGTCGTTGCACGATGCTTTGGGAATCCGCTGCACAGAGCTCTGATTTGTTGGATTCCGGGGTCGACCCTTGGTAGGACTCCGTGAAGTCGTGCTCTCGCAATGGTTGAAGTCGAGTGTGGGACGATCGGACGTCCATCGTTGTTAGTTGTGGAATATAGTCGACACCGTCCATTGCGAGGTTCCCGTCAGCCTTCCAGGCGAACATGTCATCTCGATTGAGCTTGTCGACATGGACGCCAAACAATTGTGGAGGAGAGGGAACTCGTTCAGATTTGAGATTGATGAACTTTAGCGTGTGCTCAGAGTTGCTTTCGATCGAGTTTGTTGCCGACGATGACCTTGCCATCACCCAAGGCTCGCCGGTTTTGTAGCTCAACTGAGGCGCATCCAACTCAGCGCGCCAGTCGACGGTGTTCGTCCACATAGCACCGTCGAAGGAATCGAACGTTTCCAGTCGGAGATGCAAAGGCACATTCCCGTGGATGTGCAGGAGCGACGGAGAATCAAGGTCTTCCAGGTCTTTGCGGTGCAGGGACGAACGAGCTGCGGAGAACTCTTTTCCAGCCCTCAAGTTTGAGGCACGCTCTTGCTTGACTTCCTCAATGTCGCTCATCGCCAGCGAAATCGCGCGATTCTTTTGTTTGCTCGGAGGTGGTGGCTCTCCGTAAAGTTCGCTGAACGCGTCGTAAAGGCTGGGCATGTCAGACTCAAGAAACAACTCGGTCTCCAGCGCCCCGAAGCTTGACGCCTGCTCTTCCGCCGCGACCAAAGCTTCGCCATCACCAACTCCTCCTCGCGCAAGCTCATCGGCAAGGCCTTGACCGCCAGATGACGGCATGAAGCCGCTCAAGAAATAGGCGGCAGGGCGGCCTTGGTCGGCCAACAACACGATGCCAAACCCAGCCAGCAGCACGACGATCAATCCCCAGCGTATTCGCCGCCGGTTTCGCAGTTGTTCTGCACGAGGCGCATCGTCAAATCGCTGCCAATAACTTGTGCTTAGCCAACAAAAGCCCACCAAGGCGGTGACACCACAAGAAAACAATACGGCCGGCGTGATAGCCAGCACCGTGATCATCAAGGTGACAAGTCCGCCCATGACGTAGACGGCTCGTAGTTTGCCCGCGCTGCAATCCCCCCAAATTGCTGCCGCACTTCCATGGTGCAGGCATAGGATTGCGACAATTTCGTACGCGTCGCCGTATCCTTGTATCCGTAAAGCGGCATGCAGCAGAATCGGCCAGAACGCCCAGGCGATGACCAAGAACGTGTGGTAGTGATTCGCCAACACAAAGGCACGCCGAGAGAAAATGAGGACGGCCAAGACGATAGGCGGCACGGCCAGTGATACGATAGACTCCCAGATGATGGCTCCTCGGGCAGCGGCCCCTTCGAGTCGGAGCAGGCAAAGTGCTATGCCATTTGCAAACGCAAATGCCGCACCCAGTAACATCTGGCGGTGTAAATGAGTAGGCGACATTGACTCAGATGGCGTTAACTCAGGCGACATTGACATGGAGCCCCCTGTTCCACTGGGAGCAAATTTGCTCGCCAATATTGCGGTGCACTTTCACGGGGGCTGGGTCTTGTACTATGGCCGATTCCGGCGTCTTTTCGCGATCGGCGAGTCTAATCTCGCGGCGAGCGTGCCTTTTGCCAGGTGGGGGCAAGTTCTGTCCGGGTTGACCGTTCGTCTCTGTGCTGCGAATTGAGATCTGGAGTGATGTTGACTGCCAATGCCTGTGACTGATTTCGTCCGTCTTGAGCGAAACTGTCGAAGTGATTGGATTCGTTGAGTCGAAGAGAGCCAGTCCGTCCAAGAGTTGACGTGTGCTGTGCCGTCCGGGCGGTAGCGTAATCGACGTGTCACCCAGGCGACATGCAACTGCGTGTCCCTGTTCAAGTAGGTCTGTGGCAACGGTTGCAGCGATGCGAATTGCGACTTCCCGTAACTCATGGCTACAATTTTTCTCGCACAGAAGGTCGCTCCCCACGTCGACCATCACCGCGGTGCGGGATGCTGCTTGCCGTTCACATACGATCAACGTATTCCGGCGCGCAGAATGCGCCCAATGAATCCGGCGTAGCGGCTCCCCGTCTCGGTGACTTCGGGCTCCGCAAACACTTCCCTCGTCGCCAATGGCATCACTAAGCTCCCCGGACCAACTCACGCCATTCCCATCTGCGCCTAGCCTCTGGCTCAGAGGAAAACAGCGCGGACGAACAATGATCTCGCCGCGTACTTGAACAGCTCGCCGTGCAGAAAAGATCCCAAACGGAAACCCAGTAACGAGAAAAAGAGGCTCCTGCGGAAACGCTCCGCGCTGGATGAGTTTGACGGGGATGCGATAACTGGTCTTGCAAAGTACTGGCACGCGAACAATCGCCGCCAGGTGTTGCGCAGGCAGACGACGTTCCGGCGCTTCAACACTTTGCACCGTCAATCCCCAGACGGAAATAGGCCACCGGTTGTTCAGGCGTACGGTCATGACAGCGGTGTCTCCAACGAAACAGCGACGCCGGGCAAACTCAATTTCGGCGGAGAGCCCACTGATTGCGACCAATGGCCAAATGATGCCCAGTGCCATTAGCACAACAAGAACACCGCAGATGAGCCAACCGTTGGGGACACCAAACGCTCCAAAGATCGCTGCAATTCCCGCGGTAAGAACGAGCCAACCGAGAGGACAGCGCAACCGTCTTAGCCAGCGTTCGATTCGCGGGAAATCCAGGTTCAGCACGAATTCAATGTGCACGAGCGCGCGCGTTAGCGCGTGCCGCAGGTATGCATAGAAATGCATCGTGAGCCTGCCTATCAAGGTTCACGAACGAAAGGTCCGTGAGCTCAGGTCGAGAGTTTTGGAACGAGTTGCGACGTTAGCAAACCGCAACTGGCGGAGCCCGAGCTAATACGAAGAGGCAGAAATCGGCCTGAAGAGCAGGGGGTGGCAAGGTGGGCAAGTCATCCTGGCGCGGCACCGCGTGGAATGGAAACTTGCGCTTGGGGGTGGCGAGTATCGCCTGGGCAAGATACGCGCAAATCGGGCAATCAACGCAAAGGCAAGCACTGCACTTTGACCGGCTGACAGCTTGCCTATCGTGATGGAAGCTGCAAGCGGAGTTTTCGTGGTGGTGATGATGGCACTCACGGACGGGTTGCAAGCCCGCCTGTTCCTGTGGATGATCTAGCCAATGCAACCCATGGCCAGCAAGGCTGGTCACGAGCTGGGTCGCCAACAGAAGTTGAAAAATTGCTAGCCGAGCGTGCATGCTCATGCACCCAAAAGTCATTGACCATTACCGTTCATCATGCTGTCGTCAACCATCCAGTGCGTCAAGCATCTTCATGAAATCTGAACTCGGGGGTTGACAGAAATGGTGAAGGTCATGATAACGCCAACAGTTCTTACATGCAAATCGATTGCATGTATGCTCAAATCGCTCGTGCAGCGGGATGTTCAGCTTGTTTCTTAGCAAACAAAGCCTCGATCGTGTCGGGATTCTGGCGTCGATTGCTTGCGGGGTTCATTGCCTCGTTTTCCCGCTTGCGCTGACAGTGCTGCAATATTGGCCCAAGCCCTCAGCCGGCTCCTCGTCATTAGTTACAGAGGCCGGCGGGGATTTTGTTTCTACAGAAGGCGAATTGCCCGCATGCTTCCGCCCCTGCTGCGGGGAAAGTGCGACTTGGTTTCACTGGGGCATGCTGGCCTTCGTTATTCCCGTCGCGACATTCGCACTGTGCAAAGGCTACTCACACCATGGGAAGTTGTGCATTGCTGTTCTCGGAGCGACGGGCGTGTTAATGTTAGTAGTCGCCGTGTTGTTGGGAGTCCATTTGTTGGGCGGCGAAGGGGAACGGCTGCTGACTGTCTTAGGCAGCATCATGTTGACCGTCGCACATTTTTGGAATCACAAACAGTGTCGCTGCTGTTCTCGTAGTGAGGCTGGCACAAAACTGGACGAAGAAGTTTCCGAGAATCCTGAGGAACTGATTGATGAAGACAGAATTGAAGAAAGTCCTGCTGGGTGTCACCATTGTAGCGGGGATGTGCTTCCTGGGATGTAATGGCGATGACGCCAAAGAGGCTGGCTCTCAAGGTAGCCAAGCCAAGGATGCAGGCAAGCATGATGACGATGGCAAGCATGATGATCACGATGACCATGAGGGGCACGATGACCATGAGGGGCACGACCATGGTCACGGCGACCACTTCGATAGTCTTGATGAAGCTGTAGCCGGTCTTGAGGCCAAGTTCAAGGAAATGGAGGAAGCGTTTGCCAAGAACGACATTGCTGCCGCTGATGGCCCTGTCCACGAGATTGGTCACATCCTGGGGCAAGTCGAGGAACTTGGGGAGTCCTTGGAAGGAGATCAGCACACAGCATTCGAGAAGGCCGTTGAAGACCTGTATTCAAACTTTGGGGAACTGGATAAACAAATCCACGCTGGCGATACCGTTGACTTTGCCGGACTGCAACCCAAGATCGCCACGGCGATGGAAGCATTGAAATCTGCTATTCAGGATAAAGGCTAGTTCCATGCAATTCCGCTGTTTCCTTTTGGCTCTCTCGTGCTCAGTCACCACAGTCTTTGTTACCGGTGGCTGTAACGATTCAAACGAGACAGGCGTCGTCTCCTCGCAGCACGAACTGGTAGTGCTGGCGACGGAACCTGAAGGAGCCGTTTCCGTCAGCGCCGTTAAATCTGACGCGAAGACCGGTGATCAGGTTGTGGTGTTCGGTGCCGTGGACTTTTCTGAAACGGCTGACGGAAACTCAGCCTTCTTCACGCTCAAAGAATTTACTGGTGATCGGCATAGCGATGTTAAAGGTCATGATCCTAGTAATTGCCCTTTCTGCAAGCGTGAGTTAGCCAACGCGCCAGGAATTACTGTTGTTGTCAAAGGCGAAGATGGCAATCCGTTGGCAATCTCCCCGCAGGAATTGTTGGACGTTGCTCAAGGTGAGGTTGTTGTCATCCAAGGAACCGCGGAAGCCAACCCTGAGCTCGACATGATGGTGATCGATATGCAGGGAATCCACAGGAAACAGTGAGATCACGATAAGCTACGCCGTGAAGCTACGCCGTGGGCACATGTCGATGCGGGAACGTTGTTCTCGCGTCGATTGTCCGTTATTAGGGGAGGCTATTCCCTCTACGACAGCGTCGAGCTCTTCCTGCGGCATGTCGCTTCAGCGAGAGTGCGCATCGAGGCTCGATGGAGTTCGCGGGAACATGGTTGCCTATCCGGTGCTGATCCTCGCGGCTGCGACCAATCCCAAGCTCCGTGGATATTTCTCGCGAACTGGTTTGGTTTCCGGCAGCAGTGGGCTTTGTGCACTCCCTGTAGCCACGTGACTGGCGGTTGCCGGACTAAGTCAACATGCAGAGAAAGCTGGCCATCAGAGAGTTAGAGCATCTGTCCGATTGCTGTTCCGCTCGCCTGAACGAACGCTGTTGAGTCCATTCCTCGAAGGGGGCCACACGCCAGGCTCTCACGCGTACGGTCGAAATTGACATTGGTCAAATTTTCCCCACCTCCAGGGGAGTGGTGCAAACGCTTCATGCCCAGCAATTAACCAGCAACGGCACCGACAACATCACCGGCAATCCTGACGTTAAGTTTAGTAGCATGTCTACCGTCAACCCCCTATGGCGCTCGGCAGCGCGCATGTCGGCCGAAAACATCCCAAGATTTGCCCAATGTCAATTTGGCCCGTACGCGTGAGAGCAGGGCGCGCAGGAAGCCGCGGCCATTCATCACGCGTCCGCGAAGCGATGGAGCGCCGACGAACAGAACGCAAATCCAGAACATGTTCGAGCGCTCTGTTGATTCCCGTTCTGCTCGCAGTCGGGTGTCGCTCAATACCTCAACAGGATCTGAAGTCGTCAATGTTGGCGACGGAACGCGTATTACAAGAAGCTGGGTTACGATCGTGAGGGCTCGATCTTTGAGGTGAGCCAATAGCATCGGATAAAGAATGTTCGGCGGGGGCGTGCTCGTCAGATCCAATAGGCAGTGCTTGAGTGTATAACACAGGCGGCTAATTGTGCCGGATCAGTAGGATATCGCCGTCTTGCACAACATACTCTCGGTGTTCCTGCCGCATGAGGTTGTTGGCTTTGATCTCACGTTCGCTGCCGAGGCGGATCAGGTCTTCGCTCCGCATGACTTCCGCCCGGATGAAACCCTTGGCCAAATCTGAATGCACGTTGTCCGCAGCTTCCAGCGCGGTACCGCCTTCTGGCAAGAGCCAACTGCGGACTTCTTTCTCGCCGGCGGTGAAATAGAGTTGCTGCCGGCTGGCCCTGAGGAGTGCCTTGATGAATTCGTCCCGCCGGGGAGTGGTTAATTGCAAGTCTTGCTCGAACTCCGCTCGGTCATCTTCAGGCATGCCGGCGAGTTCCAACTCCAGCGATAGCGGCGCTGCCAACACAGCGTAGCCTTGTGACTCGATCTCTTTGCTGACCTCCGCCCCTTCAACGTTATCAGCAATGTTGGCGACCACGAGCTTGGGTTTCTCCGCGAACAAGCGGAAGGAGCGTATGGCCTTTTTCTGTTCTTCTTCGAGTTGCAATTCGGCTAAAGCATCGCCGGCTTCCAACCGCTGGACGATCGGTTCCAAACTAGCGAGTTCTTTTTGTTCCTGTTCGCGATTGGGGCGTGGCTTCTTGACGGACTCACGGAGCTTTTCAATCCGCTTGGTGACAATTTCCAAATCCGCCAGGGCGAGATCGGCCTCCAGCGAAGAGAGTTCATTCGCTGCCGACGCGCCAGCAAACGCGGGAACGATCAACACCAGGCAATCACTCTCGCGAATGGTGGCCAGGCGATTGGCATTGCCTTCGCCGTCGCGGGCCAGCCCTGGTGTGTCGACAAGCTCCAGCCCTGCGGTGGTCACCTTTTTGGGATTATAGACTTCACACAGTGCGTCGATCCGATCGTCCGGGATCAAACAGACAGCGGTCTGGCTCAGGTGCCCCTTGGCGGGGTCCGTTTCCACTTCCGTGAGCCAGGAGAAGAACGTGCTCTTTCCGGTTCCTTGATATCCGACGATGCCAATCTTCATCTGGCGAATTCAGGCGTTGAAGTATGGGAATGAGTGGCGCGGCCATTCCGCGCCATCGTGAGCAACTCAATCGAGATGTCTACACGATACGAAATGGACGGGGGGGCGTACCAGCGGGCAGCCAGAGATCGGAACGCTTGAAATCAGACGGGTACCCGAGAAGAAGACAGACGCCGCTGGGAAGTCTTGCAAAAAGAGCAGCGCAAAGATAACGGCCGCTCCCGCAACACGCGGAAAACGGCCGGTTCTCTTTGCATTTGGTTGCTGGGAGTGGGCCGGTTCGCTCGATTCAAGCTTCCGCCGGCGCGATCTTTGTCATGAGCTCAGCGATGATCGCCTGATTGGGCGATGGCCCGACAACCAGTCAGGCTTAGTAGCCGCAACCACAACCGTGATCGTGCCAGCCGCAGCTATTGCAGCCTTGGTAGTGGCCACAACCGCAACCATGACCGCGGAACAACCAACGGAACAAACCGCCACGGCGATGTCCGCAACCACAGTAATCGTGGTGACCACAACCGCAGTCGTAGCTGTGTCCGCAACCGTGGTCATGTCCGCAACCACAACCGTAGTCGTGTCCGCATCCACCACAACCATAATCGTGACCACAACCACAATCGTCATAACAGCCACAACAACCATGGCCAAACAGACCGCCAAACAGGCCAGCTTCCGCGTTCGAGGCCGAAGCCGAGAACACCAGCGCGCCAACCAGCACGGCAGGAACCAAGATCAAACTTCGCATCAGAAACTCCTTCCAGGGGTGAATCACTTGCTCGAGGGCCTACGTTGCCACTCGGCCATTGACGGGGTGCCCCGCCCGACGAGGACTCTTTGTCAATTCCATCGCCCGGGGGCAATGCAGGCTTTAGGCAAGGTGGAGAGAATTCGGGCACTGAGGCGAGCTTGAGTGGATAACTGCCGTGATTTGACGATTGTGCCGATTCCTCAGGCAGAAATCGCCTTGTTACCCAATGATGCACGGAAAGGTGGACTTCGCCGGTCGCACAATTTTGCAAAGTCTGGCTGAATATTTGCCGCTGTGCAGATCACGACTCATGATTCCTTAGAAAAGTTGGCGCGCGATCGCTGACGGCTGGGGGCAGCGTATTTCTCGGGGCATTTCAGAGTCAGGACAACCCCATCGTGGCTTTGATATCAAACCACCGTGGCAGAAAGAAACGAATCACATCATCCGAAAGCCACGGCTCTGGGACATTGGAGGCGCTATGACAAACACAACGAAACTGTCGGAGAGTACGACTCAACAAGCAAATCCGATCTACTCGGACTTCGGCGGCGAAGAAGGCATGGCCGAACTTGTTGAACTCTATGTGGACGAGATGCCGGAGCGCATTGAGACTCTCGACCGCTGCGGGAAGCGGCAGGATATCAAGGAACTTGCCCGCTTGGCGCACCAACTGAAGGGTGCCGCCGGCAGCTACGGATTCATGCAGATTTCTGAGATTGCCGAGCAACTGGATCGGGCTATCAAAATCTGCAGCGGACCTTCCGATCTGCAACGAGTCGAAGATCTCCTTGCGCGGACCATTGACGCCTGTCGCCGAGCCAAAGCCGGCACTCCGTGAGGTTGATTTCCCTGCGCAGCTTCAATGTGGCTCGCGCTGACTAGAAACGCCATCGACTTCTTGGTAACCACTGATCGGGGCAATTGCTTGCCGACAGCAGGCGTGCAAGCTCGCAACTTTTCTCGCGCTCGCGAGAAACTCAGCGAACCATTTTGCGGCTTGCTGCGTCTCAGTCCTCAGTATGCAGAAGCTGCCGTCATCATGGCCGCGTCAGTGAAGAAACCCGGAGCGATCATGTCTTACCGATCAAGTTTCAACCGCGAACACAATGGCATAGGACCGTTCGCCGATTTCGAATCGGCGAAACCGTTCCCGATCCGCCTCGCGCGCTTGTGATACCTGGTCGTTCCCTCAAGGAATCAACTCCAACTCGGTGTCGCAAGGCAGCGGGTTTTTTCGTGCCCATCAAGACAACTTGGACTGGTAGTTGAGACGGTGTAGCGGCGGTCTGAAGAACCGCAGACGAGGATTCGAGCGCCTCCCGGCCCACTTCGCGCTCAACGTGCGCGCACAACACGGCCCGTTCGACTTCGGGTGAGGTCATCGGTCTTTCAAGCCGAGCAGGTTGGGTTCGACTCCCACACGGGCTGCTGTAGGAAGAGGTGAGGAGTAAGGGCGAGAGGTAAGAGGGAAGGCGTTAGAGGAAAGTGGATAGAGAACAAACAAGCTCGGGATGTAGGGCAGCGGCAAGCCCGCGTGCTTCGGGGGCACGAGACCGTGGGTTCGAGTCCCACCTTCCCGACTTCACGGCAGTCGAGGGCTGGTTGCCCATACCCGGCTGATAACCGGGTGACGCTGAGTTCGATTCCCAGGGCTGCCACTTGTTGAGCCGTTTGCGAAAGCCGACAACCACCTGTTGAGAAACGCAAGTGCTGTGTTACTTCATGAAATTCGGGTGGCCGGGGATGGAAGGCGCAGCCTGAAGCCCCGGGGTTTCCTTCGCGATGCTCAGTCCAGCCCACGGCCACCCAACTCCAAAGCAAAGTTGTGACACGGCATTATCAAAGGAGGCGCGATGTTTGCCCGCTGCGATTGAAACGCATACGCCCAACCGCGCACGGGGTTGTGGTGTAACTGGCAGCACGGCGGACTTTTAATCCGTACGGTGGGGGTTCGAGTCCCTCTGGCCCTACTCTCTTCAGGCGCGTAGCTCAGGCGGTGAGAGCGGCGTCCTTATAAGACGCAGGTCGTGGGTTCAACTCCCACCGCGCCGATTGATCATTTCCATAAGTTCTGTCAACTCACTTATGTGAGACGATCCGCTATCGTCTCCGTCCCGATCGATCAAGTACCCACGAATACCGCACGCGCCTGGTCCATCGACATCCGCCCGTCTCTTGTCCCCAACCATAATTGTGTCTCCTGGATCGACGCCTAATCGATCCAAGGCCAATCGGTAGATCTCGGGATTCGGTTTGGCCATGCTGACATCACAGGAGAAGATGGCGACGTCAAAGAACGGCGATAAACCAAGATCGAAGTACGCGCGCTTGTATGGTGATGCGAGATTCGAGATCAGTCCCAATTGCACCCCCGAGTCGCAAAAATGCTCCAGGGTTGGCACTGCATCGGCAAAAAGTTCCGCTGCGTCTAGGTCAACGGCGAGGTCATGTTCCAGTTCGCTGATATTGGCCGGATGTGGGGCAGCAAGGAAGTCGCAGAAATCGGCGAGTCACGCAAGCGATGCCCCAACTCCAATGCGCGGCAAAGGCGCAAGTATGGATGTGTGTTGCGGGTCAATCGGGTTAGCGTCCCGAAGAGGTCAAATATGACTGCGTTCACTCGCGACAAAGTTGGAGGGTGATCTGATTTGGTCATCTTCAATCCGGCAATATGCCAATCGTTCAGAAACGGCGTAATCTCGAAAAGACTGTTGCCCTTGGCAGCCCGGTCACGAATGTCAGAGATCGATAGATTCGTGATGCGTCGGAGTTGAGCGATGAAACGGGCCGACAACTGAGAATTCGTGCTGCGAAAATCGTAGTGTTGTCACCATCTCCTCCAATCAACGTCGCGTGGATCAAGTTGCTTTTGCGTCGATCCGGGCGATGAACGATGTCAACTGCGCATCCCAGCGCTTATGGTCTTCACCGTGCATTTCGCAAAACTCGATGCACTCGTCAAGGAACCGAAATCCTGCGAATTCAGTGGCAGCCAAGAGTTCTGCCGTATCGGTTTCAGATTCGTAGAGTGCTATGAACAAGTGAGCCAACACACCCTGTGCAGTTGATGAGACTAGATCGATCGAAGGCTCATCGTGATAGCCAAAGGCAAAGGCGATGCCACTTGATTTGCGAAGGAGGAGCGTTTGATCTGCATTCGCTGACCAGAGTGGGTATGCGGTTTCAACATCCTCCGGAAGGAAACATGTCCACCCGTTATCAGGGGGCTCACAGCGAAAGTCGAAGCATTCTGGCTTTGGATGCGCAAACACAAATTCAACAAACGGCTGTTCAATGCGCAGCTCCGCGGCAGCTTCTCGCGTGAATGCAGAGATTTTCGGGTGATTTAGATCCATTCTGTGTAATGTCTGCCTCTATTGACCTCTGCGCGAGGATTGACTCTGAGTTTGCTAGCAGCGTAATAATTC
>JALCBR010000092.1 GCA_028066245.1 Pirellulales bacterium
AAACACCCCCCAAATTTGACCAATGTCAATTTCGCCCGTACGCGTGAGAGCAGGGCGCAAGGAACGCCGCGGCGATTCAATCTCGCGTCCACGAAGCGACGAGATCTGCGACAAAAGAACACTATCAGGGAGATGTTCTGGAACGCTTTGTCGATTCCAGTTCTGCGCGCAGCCGGGTTCGTCCAGTGCGTCATCAATCTAGGAATTCGCTAATGTTGGCGAGGTAACGTCAACAAGAAAAAACGCTCCAACGACCTGTGCCGATAGACGTGATGGGCTCTCTGCGTAGAATTCAAAGTAAGATTCACATCAAGTGCATGGATCTCATCCGGATTTTCCCGAACCACTTTGTTTCCGTCGTTGCTGACTATGTTCTCTCGCCGCATGTTGAAATCGAAGATCCACCGCGCCACAGTGACGGAAGCCAACGTGGAATACGAAGGCAGCATCAGCATCGACAGCAACTTGATGACGGCTGCTGATATCATCCCATTTGAAGCCGTCCAGGTTTGGAATGTCACACGCGGGACGCGACTGGAGACCTACGCCATTGAAGCCCCGCCGAGTTCTGGCGTGATTTGCATCAACGGCGCCGCGGCGCATTTGGTTGCGGCGGGTGAGATTGTGATCATCGCATCGTTTGTTGACGTTCCTGACAAAGACGCCCCATATTCACCTAAACTAATCTTTGTCGACGCCCAGAATCGGCAATGCTCCGCACCGGTGTAATGCTCACAGGAAAGACTCAAGCAGCCGGGATACAATTCGCTGCAGTTATCGTCATCTTTGCTCCAAGACAGGAACGCCCTCAACGTCCGAATGACAGATCCCACCGTCATCATGATTGCGGCGTTGTCTGTGCCCGTATTGGCCTTTGCGCTTTTGATTTGGGCATTCATTGCGACCAAGCTTAAGCTCCGTAAACCGTACTGCCGAGATTGCGGAGCTGACTTGGGACCAGACGTTGGGGAAACTTGCCCGGAGTGCGGTGAACTCCTGGTCCAGCCGGAAGAAGAAGACGAACTGCTGGCAGCAGGCAATGACGGCGAAAGCTGAGTTGCCATGCATTTCCACAATCGGCCGGCTTGATCGCAATGAGGTGACAGGACCTAATCTGTTGCCACAACTGGCAATTCACGGCAACAGCGAGGTTTGCGCCGGCTGGCCGATGTTTGCCGATTCTGATTGAGGAGTTCTCCTCCCAGCGGCCGATATAGAGAGAGATCAAGACATGGGCCGGTAGCGCGAGCGCCAAGCTGGCGCTGCCATCACAGGCCGGGAATAATTGATCGTATTGCGTCGCCCAAGGCGCAAGTTTGCGTTGAGAACCGATTGCGACATCTGCCGGAGATCGCCCATGCGCCGCCGAAAGTTTCTTTCGATGTCCTGCCTTGCCGTTTGTTCGGCCCCATATGGTTCACGGCTGCTTGCGCAGTCACCAGCACAGAGCCCTTCTCGCACCATTCAGGTTTCCCAGGAAGGTCGCCGTGGCCATTCCGTGGTCAGCGCAGTTGCCATCAACGCCGCAGGCACAGATGTGGCTGCCGCTGGCGATGATCACATGGTGCGCATCTGGAAAGTTGGCGAGGTGGCCAACACTCGCAGTCTGCGGGGGCATTCCGACTGGGTTCGTGGTTTAACCTATAGTCCTGATAATCGCTTGTTGGCTTCCGGCGCTGATGACCGGAGCGTCATCATCTGGGATGCGACAAGCGGCCAATCCCTACGACGCATTCAGCTTCCTGCCCGAACCGTCTACTCGCTGGCGTTTTCTGCAGACAGCCAACAAATTGCCATCGCCGGTTTTGACTCCCAGGTTCACGTCCGCTCGGCGGAGTCTGGTGATGAAGTTCGTACGCTCGACTGCACATGCCGTGACATCCGCGCGGTGGCCTGGTCCCCAGACGGCGCAACTTTGGCAGCCGCCGGACAGGACGGCAAGTTGCTGCTCTGGCAAGCCCCAAGTGGGCAATTGTTACACACGCTTACCGCAGACAGGCGGCGGATTCGCGGCGTCAGTTTCAGCCCGGACAGCGCTCAAGTTGCGACTGCTGGCGAAGGTCGAAACATCCGCGTGTTTGATGTGGCCGGTGGGACAGAGCTAGCCCACTTTGAAGTTCGCGGCGGCAAGCTGCTCTCGATTGAACATTGTGGTCAAAGCACCCTCGCCACAGGCGGCTCAGACAACATCATCCGCCTGTGGAACTTGAAGGACAACAAGGAGTCACGGCAACTGGCCGGCCACAAGGGCTCGATCGAAGCTCTGGATTACTGCACGGCGACATCCACGCTGGTCTCCGGGAGCTTTGATACAACGCTCAACTTCTGGCAACTAGGTGGTGCCAATCGAACGACACTCAATCCGTTCCGCCCGATCGGTTGACATTTCAGAGGCGGGTACTCCGCTCGCTGAGACAAAACGCTCAATTCATACATAGCACTTCGCGCAATTTCCCATTCGCGGTTGGCCAGGACGGCCCATCATCCCATTCGCCGGGATGCCGCATGCGACAGGAGGTCTCTCGTGGGACTATTCAAGAAAGCCGCTAAGCTGACCAAGTCTGTGTCCGGATTGCTGGCCGCCAAGCCCGCCGGTAACCGTCAACTCGGCGACGGACATGTCTGTGGGATCGAGCAGATGGAACCGCGGCTGATGCTCTCCGCAGACCCCATCGCACAGATCTTCATGGGAGCCGTCTACATTGAACAGACGTCAACCGGTGAGGAGAGCGCTGGTGACCTCTTTGAACTCACTTGGAGTGGCGGAGCAGACAACACGCAATTGACGCAGCTGATCATCAGCGGCGACCAAGACGGCAACGGGCTGGATGACGGAGACGTGTTCTTTGATCCGCTGCCCGGTGGCACAGGCGTGGGTGCAGCCTTCGATTTCACGGTGATTTCTGCCAACGGGATTGACAGTGTGAGCCATTCCGTCAGCGCAGATGGCACGCAATTGATTGTGGACGTGCAAGGCTGGGATCCTGGTGAAAAGCTGATCTTCAGCATTGATGTCGATGAGCAAGATGACACCCCCAACTCGCTGGTTGAAGGTGCTGAGTTCGAGAACTCGGTCCTCACCGCATCTTTCACATCCATGGATGGCCACTACCAAGATGTGACAGGAGAAGGACGCTTCCTGGATGACTACGATCACTTGATTGACTCCTCGCTGGCATTGCCATTGGATGGGCAATTGCCTGCCGGTGAAGGGACCGTTGTACGCTCCGCCGGAACAGGCTTCGATGTCGCCCAGCCGGTCTTGCCAATTAGTATTTCCGGAACAGTCTTTGATGACCTGAACCTCAACAACCAGCGTGACGCGGGTGAGTCAGGCATTGCCGGAGTTAATCTCGAGCTGCAAATCCGACAAAACGGAGAATGGGTCTCCACGGGCATGTCAACCGTGACGGACGCAAACGGCGCGTACAACTTCCTGCATGAATGCCCAGGCGAATATCGAATCGTCGAAACGCAGCCCGATGGGATGTTTAGTGTAGGCGCGACGCCAGGCACAATTGATGGTGTCACCAAGGGGGCTGTTGATACGCCTGACATTCTCACCGAAATCCACGTGCTGGGCGGTGAGGATGCCGTGAATTATGACTTTGCTGAGGCTCGCCCTGCTGCGCTCTCCGGCCATGTCTTTCACGATATCGACAACGATGGCGTCTTTGATGCGGGTGAAGATCCCATTGGCGGTGTCACCGTACAGATTCAGCGGATGGGTGATGCCATTCAACCCGCCGGTCCGCCCATCAATGTGGTGACCGATTCTAACGGATTCTGGCAAGCTGACGGTTTGCTTCCCGGGACATACTCAGTGACGGAGATTCAGCCGGCTGACTGGCTAGACGGCAAGGACCACCTGGGGACCGCCGGAGGATTGGCCACAGCCAATGATGTGTTTGATCAGGTCGTACTCGGATCCGGTGATGTCGGCCAACACTATGACTTTGGTGAGCGCCTTGTTGGCAGCATCGGCGGGCTCGTCCATGCTGACCCAAACAGCAACGGCTTGTTTGACGCTGGCGAAACGGTGCTTCCCGGCGTAACAGTGCAACTGTTGGATTCCGGCGGTACCGTGATCGCGACGACAACCACTGGCGCTGATGGCCGTTACCTGTTTGAGGGATTGGAACCCGGCACGTATGGCGTTCGTGAGACACAGCCGGCGGGTTACTTTGACGGCGCCGACCGCGTGGGCGATGTCGGCGGCGTCAACAGCACGAATGACGAGATCACGCAAATCGTGCTCAGCTCGGGTGTTGATGCGCGGCACTATGACTTCGCGGAGATTCCAGCCGCTGGAATTTCTGGCTACGTCTATGCGGATGACAACAACAACGGAATCAAGGATGCCGGCGAGCAGGGCATTGGCGGGACAAGTATTGAGTTGCTCGACGAAAGCGGAAACGGAACCGGCATCATGACGGTCACCGCCAGCGACGGATCGTATAGCTTCCTCGGCTTGCAGCCGGGGATGTACGGCGTTCGTGAAGTGCAACCTGCTGGCTACCTCGACGGAATGGATACCGCTGGCGATCAAGGAGGCTTGGCGGGGAATGACATCATTACTGGTGCGTCGCTGGCACCAGACGTCACAGGTGTCAACTACAACTTCGGTGAACTCCGTCCTGCTAGTATTAGTGGCCAAGTCTATGCGGACGACAACGACAACGGGCAAATCGATAGCGGCGAAATGCTGCTGCCTGGCGTGACCGTCGAACTGCTCGACGCCAATGGAAATCCAACGGGGCGGACAGCCGTCACGGACGCGAATGGCGCATACCGCTTTGACAACTTGCTGCCCGGATCGTACGGCGTACGTGAATTCCAGCCTAGTGGATTCCTGGATGGCAAAGACACCGTAGGCGATGCCGGTGGTTCTGCCGATAGCGCGGCGGACCGCATCACCGGCGCTGTGCTGACCGCCGGGCAGGATGCTGTGCAATACAACTTCGGCGAAATCAAGCCGGCCAGCATTGGTGGTCGCGTCTATGCGGATGACAACAACAACGGCCTGATTGACAGTGGAGAAATGTTGCTGCCTGGCGTGACCGTCGAGTTGCTCGACAGTCGCGGCGCCGTGATCGGCACAACGACAACTGCCGCGGACGGATCGTATGTGTTTGAAGGGTTGATGCCCGGCATGTATAGCGTGCGCGAAATTCAGCCCAGTGGATTCTTTGACGGTTTAGACACCGCTGGTGATGCTGGCGGCGCTGCCGATAATCCCGGTGACCAGATTAGCGGAGCACAACTGGCTGCCAATCAGCAGGGGCGGGAATACAACTTCGGTGAGATCAAGCCGGCAGCCATCTCCGGGTACGTGTTCCAGGACGGCGCGACCGTCGAATTCACAACAGATCGCACACCGGATGAAATCACTAATTCCGAAATCCCACGCGATGGTCAGAGAACGGCCGATGATACGCCGCTTCCCGGCATTTCGCTCACGCTGCTGCGCTCTGACGGAACCCCTGTTGTTGATGGCGATGGGCTACCGCTCACAACCGTTACCGACGCCAATGGATTCTACCGTTTTGACGGGTTGCTGCCGGGCGAGTATATCGTCGTCCAGGATCAGCCCGATGGCTATCGCGACTGGTCAGACACGCCGGGCACAACCGGTGGAGCGGCAGCTAATGCGAGTGGCTCGATTCCTGTCGAGCTTTCAGGAATCGATCACAGGTTTGATGCGATCGCGGCGATCACCGTGACACCGGGTCAGGAATCGCAGGAAAATAATTTCAGCGAAGTCCGTGTGGCAACAACTCCTCCGCCACCACCGCCGACAGATCCACCGATCATCGTTCCCTTCGATGTTCCTCGGGATGTCCCTGTGGCCCAGCCAGCCGTGTTTGTCCCTGTCCAACAGCCAGCGACCGTGCTGACGCAGACGTTTGTTGAACCGCCGATCAACACGAGTGTCAACTTTGCTCCCAGTGGTGGGGCACCTCAGGGATACTCCTGGCACTTAAGTATCATTGACGCCGGGCATCCGCGCGGTGATGTCATGCAAAACTCCGTTGCCTTCAATGTGACGGACGTGACCATCACCGCGGTCAACGCGTTCCGTGATGCTTCGCTCGATGAAGGTCGCTGGATTCTTGATACACCGGAAGGTCCGCTGGATGTCGTGTTCGGAGCCGTGGACGGACTGCCGGTAACGGGCGACTGGAATGGCGACGGCATAACAGACCTAGCTGTCTTCCGGGATGGGCAATGGTTCATTGACCTCAATGGAGACCGCATCTGGGACGCCGGTGATCTCTGGGCGGAGCTTGGCGGTGAAGAGGATCGGCCTGTCTCTGGAGATTGGGACGGTGATGGCAAGATCGACATCGGTATCTTTGGCCCCATGTGGCCCAATGATCCGCGGGCGCTAGCCATCGAGCCGGGGTTACCGGACCGCGACAATGAACCCACAGGCGAAACAAAGAACATTCCGCCAGAAGCGCATGAAGCGCCCGTTGGCTATCGGCTGATGAAACGAACTGCCCAAGGGCCAACGCGAGCTGATGTGATCGATCACGTTTTCCAGATGGGGAATGACCGCGACTATCCCGTGACTGGCGATTGGAACGGTGACGGCATTGAAACCATTGGTGTGTTCACCGGCGGACTCTGGACGCTGGATGACAACGGGGATGGAACCTGGATGCCAGGCGAGACGATGGTCGAATTTGGACAGCCAGGCGACCGGCCTGTCGTGGGCGATTGGGATGGCGACGGAGTTGATGACCTCGGCATCTTTCGCGGTGGCCAGTTTATCCTCGACTCTGATGCCAATCATGTCATAGACGCCACTGACCGCGTCTTTGCCATGGGCGGTCCGGATGATCTGCCTGTTTCAGGCGACTGGGATGGCGATGGCCTGGAAGAACCGGGAGTGTATCAGTCCGCCGCGCCACGAGGTGACATTGACCTAACCAGTGGCGAAACGCCTGTCGATCCGACCGCAGAGAACAGTCAATAGGTCAGCGAATGTTAGAACGCTTTTCTTGTTGATATTTGTCGCCGACATTGACGAAGCTGGACTTCGCAAGATGACTTGACAGCGTTCGTCCGGGCGAGCGGAACAGCAATCAAAGAGCCGCTCTAGAATGGCTTGGATTTGCGGGCGTGCACGATTGACACGTGTCAATCGTTCGAACAGCCATTGAACAAAGAATTTGCAGTTCGCCCGGGGGCTGACGCGTCTGCAGAGGGGGCTGCGGCAGCACCGGAATCTGGCGAGCAATTTCGTACTGGACAGCGTGCAGTTTTTAGGGCGAACTTAGCGACAGGCTCGTTGACAACAATCAACGCCAGTTGGGCATTCACGATAACAGCTCTTCGCGTCGTAGTTCTTGCAGCCGCGGCAAGCCGCCGCATAGCTCCAGGTAGTCGTTGAAGTCGGCGATGTCGAAGATGTGTTTTGCCAGGAACGTCTGAAACGTGTTGAGATCACGTTCCACGTCCAGCCATTTCTGCAAGTGCTCTTCGTCGGAAAAATACTCGTAAGGCATGTTGCCAGGATAGCTGCCGAAGGGAACTTCGCACACGGCGTCCACGCAGAAGAACGGAATGTTAGTCAGCGTTGGGTCACGGCGAATCTCCTCATTCTCAACCAGCCGTTCGCACGTGATGATGACTTTCTTGGCAGCGCGGGCGACGTCAACATCCGCAACCGACGTCCCGCGAATGCGACAGTTGCCAAAACAGTCGGCCTCATGGACGTGAATCAGCGCGACATCCGGCCACAGCGCAGGAATGGCCGCCAGCTTTTGCCCTGTGAAGGGACATTCAATCACCTTGGCCGCGCTGTAGGCAAACGTATCGGTCCCTAGGATTGACCTCGCCGGCAGGAAAGGCACGCCCATTGCGCCCGCCCGAAAACGGACCGCCAATGTGTAATTTGACCATTCGCAAACATCAACTTCTCCAGACTGCAAAACACGGCGGGCATGCGGTGACAAACCGCGCGCCTCAAGCCCAACGATGTACGCCGCATCACAGCGGGCCAATGTCTTGCCGCGACCAGTGAGATTGCCTGCGCAGAAGATCTGGAAATCGTGCGTGGTTGTATGGCCGGCCACGCCGAGGTTTTGCTTTCCCTGCCGAAGGACTTCGTGTAGGGCGGCTGTGGCGATACGGTTGGCGCCAAATCCGCCGGAGGCGAGATAGTCGCCATCCTGGACGAATTTCGCCACGGCATCTTGGACCGTCATGACCTTGTCCGTCATGCTCCGCGACTTTTCGCGGAACGCCGCCCGCGCGGCATCAGCGTCTGGCACAGAAAACAGCGGACCTTGGCCGGCTGTGTGTGAATCGGCGTTGGCGGGTGTCACTGACATGGGAACCTCCAACGGGCCTTGAGGGTTTTCTGACCGCGATTGTGCCGCAAGACGCTGCTACCGGCAACCATGCGTCCACAAGCCCCGAACCACCCCAACCGATTGACGTCTTTTTGCAGGGGCAGGCTGAGCATCCGACGATTTGCCATGTTGAGCCATCTGGCGGGAGTCAACGCAAAACTGGTATACTCCCCCGCGCCAAATCCGGAGGGGTGGCAGAGTGGTCGATTGCGCTGGTCTTGAAAACCAGTGTCGGGAAACCGACCGCGGGTTCGAATCCCGCCCCCTCCGCTTACGTTTGTGGATGTATTTCATCGCCGCCCACGTAGCTCATGCTTCACTTGAAATCTCGGCAATCAATGCTGGCGGCACGCCGATGGAAACAATGGCGAGATGGCCAACATGGCCTTTCACGTCATCGTCTTCCACGTGGCTGTCCGTCACACTCTCACTGACGAGGCCTGGTTTCGCGGCGACAAAAGTGGCGGTGAGATCCGCACGGACCGTCGGTTCGCCAACTTCGCCAGTCTGGCAGTCCAGCCCGCTGGGAACATCAACCGCTACAACCCAGCTTCCTGCTGAACCGGCCAAGTTGATAGCACGGATGGCCGCGTCATACGGTGCCCGGGGGTTCCCACGAGCTCCGGTCCCCAACAGGGCGTCAACGATGACGTCGCTCTCGGATAGCATCTCCGCGAGGCTAGACTCGTCCGCTCTGGACGAGTTCCCTTTGTTATGCTGCGAGCGATCCTCAATCCGTATACCGGCACGCTGGGCGATTGCATAATTGGCCGCCGCGTCCGTGGGCAGCTTCTCCGCCGGAGCGAACATGTAGACCACAGCCGGCACACCAGCAATCTGCAAGTGCCGAGCAATCACAAAACCATCCCCACCGTTGTTGCCGGCCCCGCAACAAATCGCCACGTTTGGCTGGGAAGAACTTGCTGGAGGTTTCACGCCCTCGGCAGCAGAGATGTGATGAAGAATGATCTCGGCAACGCCCCGGCCGGCGTTCTCCATCAATACCAGGCCGGACATCCCCCAGTCTTCCATTGCCTTGCGGTCGACTTCGCGGACTTGGTCGCGTGTGAGGATTTGCATCAATCCAAATCCATGTCGGAAATGCCGAAGTAGGGTTCGGCGGTGGAGATATTCCAGTCCGTGCTGTCCCATTCTCCGTCCTGATGGGTCACAACCAAAAAGAACTTCGTCCGCATTCTGGAACCGTCTGGTTCTTGCGGCCAAAAGAACGAACCGGAGACGGCCCACCGCTCGACGTCATCTTGGACCGGAAGCGGATAGATATACATCACCTTGGCTGTGATTTGCACGCCGATATCGGTCGAACGAACCTCCGCAACAATCTCGGCCATTTCCTCGGCCGTGAGATCCGGCGAGAGCTTTTCACCGCCGCTTGTTTCGCTTCCTCCCCAGATCAGAAACCCCAAGGCGAACCCAATCACAACACCACCCAGGGCAATCATTCCGACCATCGCCCCGCTCAGTCGCCACGGGACTGGTGAAGAACTATGTTGTGTCATTGTGCTGACTGTCCAGAGTGACACCGAATCGCGAGACATCCCAAGCTGGCATCCCGAACAAGGCTTCCAAGTGCTAAACTTACCCTATGAGCGGAAACTCTTTTGGACAAGCGTTTCGGATTACGACCGCCGGTGAAAGTCACGGCCCCGGGAATGTCGTGATCATTGACGGTGTGCCCCCGGGGTTGTCACTGTGTGAGGACGACTTGTTGCCTGACCTGCGCAGGCGACGTCCAGGACAAAGCAAAATCGTCACGCAGCGGGATGAGGCGGACGAGCCGGAGATTCTCTCCGGCGTGTTCGACGGCAAAACAACCGGTACCAGCTTGGCGATTTTGATCCGCAACAAAGACCAGCGTAGCCGGGACTATGATGACATCAAGGACGTGTATCGACCTGGCCATGCGGACTACACCTTCGACGCCAAATACGGTTTCCGAGATTATCGTGGTGGCGGGCGGTCCAGCGCTCGTGAAACCACCGTCCGCGTTGCGGCGGGGGCCGTGGCCAAGAAGTTGATTGCTGAAGCCTTTGGTGGCAAAGTGCTGGCTTACGTGGTTCAAATTGGCGATGTCCAGGCAGAGATTGCGGACCCGTCTTCCGTCACGCTTGAGCAAGTTGAGCAACTCTCGGACAGCTCGCCAAACGTTGTCCGTTGCCCTGACAATGACGCTGCGGGCAGGATGTTGGCAAAGATTGAAGAGGTCCGCAGCCAGCAAGATTCGATTGGCGGCGTGGCCGAGATCGTGGCGACCAACATTCCTCCCGGATTGGGTGAACCCGTTTTCGACAAGATCAAAGCCGATCTGGCCAAAGCTCTGTTCAGCTTGCCGGCGGTATTGGGCGTGGAATACGGAATTGGCTTTGGTTGTGCGACCATGCGCGGTAGCGAGAATAATGACATCTTCACCACGGAAGAAAGTGACGATCCTTCCGCTGAAAGCGCCAAGGTGATCACCCAGAGCAACCGCCACGGCGGAATGCTGGGCGGAATCACCAGCGGCATGCCCATTCTTCTCCGCGCGGCGGTCAAGCCGACAAGCAGTCTCTCACAAGAGCAGCCCACAATCACTCGCAAGGAGAAGCGGCCAACAACCGTGCGCACTCGGGGCCGTCACGATCCTTGCTTGCTGCCACGGTTCATTCCGATGGCCGAAGCCATGGTCGCGATCGTGCTGGCCGACCATTGGCTGCGCTGGCACAAGCCGTGTTAGCAGAGCTGTTCTTCTGGATGCCGTCATGATTGCGATCTGCGGCCTGTCAGCCGCCGTGTTGGTCTAGAAATCGTGAAAATTCGACAATCGCCCGTTGGCATCTGAAAATTCTTCCGCCTGTGTTGTCATGGATTTAGCACAGTTCGCCGCCACCTGCGGCGGAAAGGGAGGAGTTATGCCCAGCATTTACGGCCTCAAGCGTCAGTTCCAATCGCTGTTGCGTCCGGTAACGCGCTCGATTGCGAGGCGGGGAATCTCAGCAAACCAGGTCACGGTTGCCGCGATGCTGTCCTCTTTTGTTGTCGGCGGCAGCATTATCTTGTTTCCCCAAGCCCGTTGGCCGCTTTTGATTGTGCCGGGATTCTTGTTCATTCGCATGGCGTTGAATGCCATTGATGGCATGCTGGCTCGCGAACACGACATGAAATCGGACTTGGGAATGGTTCTCAACGAAGTCGGCGACGTGTTGGCGGACGCGGCGTTGTATCTACCTTTTGCCCTCACCCCCGGCATCAGGTCGGACCTCGTCGTGACTCTCGTTGTTCTCGCTGTCACCAGCGAATTGGCCGGAGTTGTCGCCGTGCAGATTTGTGGAGAGCGGCGCTATGACGGTCCCATGGGCAAAAGCGATCGCGCGTTCTTTTTCGGCAGCTTGTCGTTGCTGATGGCATGTGATGTCACCGCGGGAGTCTGGACGAGCATTCTGTTGGGCTTGGTGATTGTGCTGTTAGCCATGACGGTCATCAACCGTACCCGGCATGCTCTTGCCACGGCGAATGCAAGTCTGCCCACGGAATCTCTGTGATATATCACTTGGATGCGTGCCTGACAGGGCATACAGAACGACCATCGGGTCGGTTGCGACACGAATAGATAATGCGGGAATATTCAGCGTGTCATTGGCAATCAAAGAGTAAGGAGCAGACCCGAGGGAAACTGAGGTTAGCGCATGTCAATTGAGCGTGATTGACTCGCGCGGCGGGCTGGTTTGCACTCGTTCCCGAAGCAGGATGAATCAAGGCGCGCTGGCTTGGTTAATATCGAACACCTGACGACGGAAGTTTGCTGGACGATTCTGGCGATCGTCGGCCTACTGCTGGTTGCATCGCTGGCCATCTTCTTCCTGCGCAGACGCGTTTCTGAGCGGGCGTCCACGGAACTCGCTCAACGGATCAAAACCTGGTGGGGCATCTTTGGATTGATGGCAGGTGCGCTGCTGATCGGTCCCAGGGCAATCCCCTGGCTCTTTGCACTTGTCAGCTTTTTGGCGATGCGCGAGTTCCTGGCGCTGGTTTCACCGCGCCCTGCAGATACCGCAGCACATTTCTGGGCGTATTTGAGCATCCCGATGCAATACCTCTGGGTCTCGTTGCAGTGGTATGGCATGTTCATCATCTTTGTTCCGGTCTACGTCTCGTTGCTGGTCCCGGCACGGTTAGCAATCCATGGAGAAACGCAAGGATTTGTGCGGGCGACTGCCAGCATCAATTGGGGCGCGTTGCTAACCGTGTTTGGGCTCTCGCACGCGGCGTACTTGGTGGGACTCACACCGGTTGCGAACCCCAGAGTTGCCTCTGCGTGGCTGGGTGCGGAGGCTGCGACGTACCCGGGAATCGGCCTGTTGGTGTTGTTGTTGCTGCTGACAGAACTGAATGACGTGGCGCAATTCATCTGGGGCAAGTCCCTGGGGTACCGTAAGGTTGCGCCCAAGGTAAGCCCTGGTAAGACGTGGGCGGGCTTACTGGGTGGAGTTGGCACAACGATCGTATTGGCGACACTGTTGGGCCCTTTGCTCACGCCGATGAACTATCTCTTCTCTGCCTTGGCCGGAGCGATCATTGGCATCTTTGGTTCATTAGGCGACCTCTGCATCTCTGCGCTAAAACGTGACGCGAACGTCAAAGACACCGGCAATCTCCTGCCAGGACATGGCGGAATCCTAGACCGAATTGACAGTCTGACTTTCACGGCTCCGCTGTTCTTTCATTTCGTCCACTACTGCTGGTTCTAAGCGGCTCCCAAGGTACGACCGCTGCGTTTCGGAGATGAAGAAACAATGAGGGCTTCAGCCGAAACTGAACGCGAGATGCTCCCCTCTTCCTACGTTGGCATTGCCATCAGCGTTGGAAAACACCATCGTAATGTTTCCAAGCCATGTCGGAGAGATTCACTCTGTCCGTTGATGTCAATCAGCCAAGGGCCTGCGTCATGTGGGCGTCAGTTCAAATCCTTTAACACCAGAGGGCCGGCCTGATGAGCCTGACAGAACAACAAGAAAAAATGTGCAGTGAAAGCAAGTGGGATTTTTCCGATCTCAAAGCGTTGTTTCTCAATTGCACATTGAAGAAGTCGCCGGAGATGTCACACACGCAAGGTTTGATTGACATCTCGGTTGCCATCATGCAGAAGAACGGCATCACCACAGAGTGTTTGCGCCCGGTCGATTTCGACATCGCCGCAGGCGTTTGGCCGGATATGACGGAACAGGGCTGGGATAAGGACGATTGGCCGGCCATATCAGAAAAGGTCATGGCGGCGGACATCCTCGTGATTGGTTCATCCATCTGGTTAGGTGAGAAAACTTCCGTTTGCACAAAGGTCATTGAGCGGCTCTATGCGACATCGCATTTGCTCAATGATTTGGGGCAATACGCCTACTACGGTCGCGTCGGCGGTTGTTTGATCACCGGCAACGAAGACGGTGGCAAGCACTGCGCGATGAACATTCTCTATTCGCTCCAGCACTTGGGCTACGTCATTCCGCCGCAAGCGGATGCGGACTGGCTGGGCGAGGCAGGGCCTGGACCTTCCTACCTGGATCCGGGTTCCGGTGGGCCGGAAAATGACTTTACCAACCGCAACACCACGTTTATGACGTGGAATTTGATGCACATGGCCCGCATGATCAAAGATGCGGGCGGCATCCCCGCGCACGGCAACCAACGATCACTGTGGGACGCTGGCTGTCGCTCGGATTTTTCAAATCCGGCGTATCGATGAGATGCATTGCAGCAAGGCAAGCGTCCGCGTCGCGATCATCTACAGCCGCGCTTCAAAACACTCCCGTCCACTGGTGCAGGTGGGCGCTTCGACCAATTGATCGTCAGGGCCGACCACGTTCTGCGTGTGAGCGCACCAGCAGTTGCTGTTGCTTTCGTTCAGATCAGCAACAGAGACTTCATCATTGACGAACATGGCCTTGGTCAACAAGTGCCGACAGATGGGGCCATTGAGCACTTCAAAATCCGAAGGTTGATTGGCTTCTGACATGTTTAAAATCCTCCGGTGGGCAGGCCAGCGGCCTTGAGAATGGCCCGCTTAACGGCCACAGCTGCCAGTTGCACTTTGTAGGCGTTGTCTTTAAGCGGAGAAGCGGCGGCCACGGCCAATTGGCCAGCCTGTTCGGCAGTAACAAGATCAATCGGACGGCCGACGAGCGACTCAGCAGCTTCCGAGCTTTCCCATGGTTGCGGCGCCACCTGGCCTATCACGATCCGAGCTTTCGCCACCAAGCCAGCTTGAACTTGCAGCGCCGCAGACGCGGCCACCAAGGGTGCCTCAGGACCAGAGCCGTGACGCACTTCATACGTGGCGTTGGCCAATGATTGCGGGTGTGGGATCAGCACATGCGTGACGAGCTGCCCTTTGCTGAGGATGTTCTCTCGCTGAGATTCATCGCGCGGCGTTCGGTACAAGGAAGCCAACGGCAAGGTCTGAACTTCAGCGTCTTCCTTGCCGGGACTCATTATGCGGATGGACGCGCCCAGAGCGATCAAAGCCGGCGCGAGCCGTGATGCGTTGACGAACTTCGCCGGCCCGGAATTGGCAAAGATCGCGTGAAAGCGGCCATCGCCTTCGGTCACGCGTTTTCCGTTGGCGGCAAGCAGTCCAGCTCCTGAGCGAAAGTACCAGCAACGGGGGCGTTGCAGGAGCTCACCCCCCAGGGTGCTTTGTGCTTGCCATTGCTGGCTATCAATACCGACAATTGCGTCCCCAATGCTTGAGAACGGCGTCAGCAGTCGGTGCTCGGCCATGTCCTCTAGTCGTGCGGCCGCTCCGATAACGACACCATCGGAAGTTTCCGAGATCGCCTGCATCGAGGGGATTTCTTTGACGTTCACCAGCCGACCCGGCGTCACGACCATCTGTTTCATCAGACCGATCAAATCCGTGCCGCCGGCAAGAACTTCGGTCTCGACGTGATCGGCGGCCAAGAGTCCGACAGCTTCGGCTTCAGTCCGTGGCGCCGCGTATTCAAAGGGTTTCATCGCCTTATCTCACTGAGGGCGTATGTCTTTACGACAGATTCAATCTTGGTGGGTTTGACCGTAAGCTCATCTGTGGCAGGCATTAAGCTCCACCACTGATGGCTTCAAGCACTCGCTGCGGCGTGATGGGCAGCACAGACACGCGTTTGCCCAACGCGTTGCAAACAGCATTTGAAATTGCCGCCCCAGGCGAAATAACGGGCGGTTCTCCCAATCCGATGACGCCGCGGTTGTATTCACTTTCCGGTTCATAGAGTTCAACGACGATCTCACCGGTGTCACCTAACCGTGGCAGCTTGTAGTCCGCAAGCTCTGCATTCACAAAAGCTCCGGTCGCCTTGTCCATGATCCGCTCTTCAAACAGAGCATAGGCAATGCCCATGATTGCGGCGCCGTAAATCTGGCTGCGAGCCGTTTTACGGTTGATGATCAGACCGATGTCTTGGACAGCGACGAACTTCTTCATTTTGACGACACCGGTTTCTGTATCGACAGCGACTTCCGCCATCTGTACTCCGGCGACGCCATTATCTGTGAGTCGCTTTCCGTCGTAGTTCCTTGGATAGGTCACGCGAGGAGCGTATTCGCCTTGCGCTTCAATGGGGCTGATGCCGATTTGTCCGCAAGCCTCTTTCCACGAAATGTTGCGGTTTTGGTTGCCTTGGATCTGAATCTTTCCGCCAACAGCTTCCAATTGGTTGGCGTCAGCTTCCAGGCGCGGAGCCACCTTGGTAAGCAACAAGTTGAGAGCTGCGGTGGCTGCACGACGCGTCGATTCGCTCACGCCGCCCACAGTTGTACTTCCGCCGGAGGGTCCACTGCTGGGATACTCGGAGAGCCCAATCTGGACGCTGACCTGCTCAAGCTCCAACCCTAGCGTTTCGGCCACCACCAATCCGATGACCGTTCGTGTTCCCGTCCCTAGATCTTGGCTGCCGAGAAAGATCTCCACGCCGCCATCCGGGTGGATTTTGCACGTGGCGCGGGAAGCATGCGGACCCCCACCCCAAGTATGAATGGCCATTCCCAGCCCAGACACAACGGAGCCGTCTTGACCGCCTTTTCCGTGCGGGTGCCATTTAGCTTTCCAATCCATGAGTTTGGCGGCGAGCTTCATTTGATCTTCATAGATCGGGGCACGTTCGCCAACAGTCGAGAGGTTCCTCAAGAACACATCGTAACTGTCCAAACCCAAGTGCCGGGCGACATCATCATAAGCCGTCTGCGTGATTGCGCAACCTTGTGGGTGGTTGGGGGCACGCCAAGCACGCGCTGGTGATGTGTTCGTGCGAATGCCGGTGGCAACTCGCCGACGATTGGGAGGATTAAAGACATAGGGGATCACGCCCTGGCTGACGGGCGCTCCTGATGTCCCGTTTGTGCCCCAATGAGCTGAATCCCAAGCCGTGACAAAGCCGTCTTTGTCAGCCGCGATCTTGGCACGCAGGAAACCGGATGGCCGATTGCCGGCATTCTTGAGTTCCTGGCTCCGGGTCAGCATGTACTTAACGGGCCGCCCTGTATTTCGAGCAAGCTGGGCGCAAGTGACTCCCCAAGCATCGGCAGCAAATTTACTGCCGAAGCCGCCGCCGATGTAATCACAATGCACGGTCACATCTTGGGCGGTCAGCCCAATGGGGCCGGCAATTTGACCGGGCGTCCCGGAAACGTTTTGCGTGGAAAGGTGCGAAACCAGCTTGTCACCCTGCGACTCGCATGTGGAGCCATGCGTTTCCAGGCACATATGCGTGATCACGTTGATCCCGTAGTGACCTTCAAAGGTGACAGCAGCTTCGTTGAACAATCGTTCAAATTCCTGGTCCGCATCTTCATCGCGGTTTTGCAATTGGGTGTTGCGACCAGCCGGGCGGGTCACGTTCGCCTCGGTGGCGGCATCCAGGTCCGTGTCATCGACAAAGTGATCCAGGACTTCGTATTCGATCTTGATCGCAGCGAGACCTTCGGCGACTGCGGCCTCCGTTTCGCCAGCAACGACGGCAACCAGGTCACCTTCCCAACGGATTTCGTCGCCTTCTTTCTTCAACGGCTCAACGGCAACAACACCAGCCATGTTGCGGGCAGCGTTTAAGTCAATTGCCCGAATTGTCGCATGGGCGTGCGGACAACTCAGCGCGCTGGCAACCAACATGTTGTCCGGCACAACATCATAGGCGTATTTGGCGGAGCCAATGCATTTGGCCAAACCATCGATACGATTGTGCTCACCGCCCAACAACGAGGCGGAACCTTGCGGGGGCCAGAAAACTTCAGCCACGGGGACCTCCTTTGACCACTTCCAGGGCAGCTTCAATCACGTTGGCGTATGTTCCGCATCGGCAGAGATTGCCATTGAGACCACGGCGAATCTGATCCTCCGTAGCGTTGGGGTTCTTATCTAAGAACGCGCGAACAGCGACCACGAACCCTGGTGTGCAGAAACCACATTGTTGTGCGTCATTGTTGACAAATGCCTGCGGAACAGCATCGGGAGAATCTCCCCCCAAACTTTCTACCGTACGAATCTTCTTGCCACCGCATTCGACCGCCAAGGTGGATCCAGCGCTGGCCAAACGGCCATCAATCCAAATGGTGCTGCCACCAACACTGGCGTCCGTTGCGACAGGCTTGGCGCCGGTCAGCTTGAGTTGATTTCGCAGCACCTCCAGAAGAGTTGTCCGCGTTTCCGCTTGAACGTCATGGTCTTGACCATTGACGTTGAGCGTCATTTCCATGACTCCCGGGCCAATCACTCTGCTACCAGATTCTGGCGATGCCTCCAGCAATCCAGAGCTTTGCGAGAGCGCGGTTGCCGCAGCCGCGGCTCCAGAGCCCTTCAGGAAATCACGCCGGTTGAAACCAGTGCGCCGAGCATCTCGGCGGATGTCATCCTTCATGCGAAGGACCCCCAGTGCAGGTTGAATGCGAAAACCCCGTTTGAGTCTCTAGCGAACACAAACTGTAACCAAACGGCGGCAAGACACCATACCTATCCACGCGCGACATCCACAAAAGATTGTCTCGACTTCGCGAATCGAAAACATTGCGATTGGTGCCGGTCTGCCTCGCCATGCTGATGACTGGCTCCGTTTGTGAAACGTCGGCGATTGTAACGAGGGCCTTCGGCTTTGCAACAATTTGTCCAGATTGGGCCTCGATTTCTGGTGTCACTCATCTTCACTGTCCTTCCCTGAGAGCGCTTTTCATGTTGATGTTCCGTCGTCCGATTAACGAAATTGATCGGTCTTCTGTTTGTCGGCAATTTCCATCGCTTCGTGGGCACGAGATTGAATTGCCGCGGTGTTCGCCGCGCTCGGCTCTCATGCGTACGGGCAAAATTGTCATTGGTCAAATTTTTCCATCCTCCAGAGGGGTGGCA
>JALCBR010000093.1 GCA_028066245.1 Pirellulales bacterium
GGGCGGCACGAAACACCCCCCAAATTTGACCAATGTCAATTTCGCCCGTACGCCTTGAGGCATGGCGCGGGGGTAACGCCTCGGCAATTCAATCACGCACCCGCGAAGCGATCAAGACTGCTGACGAAAAGACACCATCAAGGAGATCTTCTCGAGTGCTTTGTTGATTCCTGCTCTGCGCGCAGTCGCGTGCCGTCCAACACTTCAGCAACATCCGAATTCATCAATGTTGGCGACGGAACGTCAACCAAAAAAACGCTAGATGGGTCTCGCATGGCCCTATGATTCCGCACTGTGCGAGATTCACTCTCACGCTTGGCTGGAAACGCGGTCTTCTGAGAAAGCGGCGTCTTCTGCCCTTTTTCCGCGCCACGCATTCTTTCCACTTCATCGTGGCATATGGCAAAGTTTGCCCACGATGATCACGCGACGCGCGTGCCAAGGTTCTGTACGATCGTTTCGGTTATACCAGTCATGCCGGCGCTACTAAGCGAAGAACGCGTACCCGCGGTACAGCCCATACATTCGAATCGCTCGGCGCATCTCGCACCGCGTGCAGCTTAATATAGTTCCTATGCCGGTAAGTCGAATTCTTCTTCCGTTGCAAGTCGTACGGAGGGACGTGCTTGTATTGGGAAATGGGAAATTGACGAACAGACACGGAACGGACTCCACCATGAAAATCATCTTTCGTAGCGGGTTGCTGATTGCCCTAGGGCTGTTGGTTGCTCCTGCAGCGGGTCAAAACATCTTTCCAGGTGACCAGCAATTTAATCGCAACAGTCATGATTTGCCGCTGACGGGTGCTTCACTCAACCAAGGCAATCTGCCGCCAGAGATTAATGCCGGACAACCGGGCAACCAGGACTACGCCATTCGCTTGGAAGCGTTGGAAAAGGCATTCGCAGATAAAGCCGAGGCCGACAAGAAGAAGGCCTCGAAGTTGCCATCGCTGGAGATCGTTGGTCGAATTCACCTGGATGTGTGGGATTTCGCGCACGCCAGCCCTGGCATCGGATTCTATGAAAATCCAACGACGGGCGTTGATCCAGAAAGCCGGATCGCCTTTCGCCGCATCCGTTTTACATTTCGCGGTGACGTAACGGAAACGATGCATTACCGATACGATCTGGAGTTTGCGTCACCTCAGAACCCGCAATACCGCGACGCCTACATCGGTTTTTCCGATTTGCCGATCCTGCAAACGGTTCGCATCGGTAATCAAAAACGCCCGCAAGGCCTGGATCACCTCAACAGCAGTAACGACAACGTCTTCTTGGAACGTCCGATGGTTATCGAAGCGTTCAACGAGGATGCCCGCCGTATCGGAATCGCGTCGTACGGTGTTTCAGATGACGAAGTCTACAACTGGCGGTTCGGAGCGTACAACCTGGACAACACTCAAGCGACAGGTGCGTACATTGGCGATTCGTTCCAGATGAGTGGCAATGCTCGCCTAGCGAGCACGCCCTGGTACGACGATTGTTCAGGAGGCCGTGGATACTTTCACTGGGGTATCTCTGGAATGTTCGCACGACCTGACGGCGACGATACGTCGCTGGACTCCAACGTTAACGAGGCGTTCTTCCGCACGCGAGCGGAAGGTCGTTCTAGCAGGCGTTGGGTTGATACCGGCGCGATTGCTGGCGCCGAGAGATATGAAATCCTCGGGCTGGAATCTCTGCTGAACGTTGGCCCGTTGCAGATTGTCAGCGAATACCAAGGCAACTGGGTGCAGCGAGACAACAACACCGAGGTGTTCCTTCATGGCACGTATGTTTACGTCGCTTATACGCTCACAGGCGAACACATTCCCTTCGATCGCAGAACGGGAACAATTGGACACCTGCAACCGTTTGAGAATTTCTTCATGGTCAACCGTTGTTGCGGTGGTCACGGAGGAGGCTGGGGCGCCTGGCAGGCAGGCATTCGTTATTCCTACCTGGATCTGACCGACGACAACATCGCCGGCGGAGTTGGCGAGAACGTGACGCTCGCTCTCAACTGGATCTGGAGCAAGAACGCCAAGTGGCAGTTCAACTACGTCCACGGTGAGATCGATCAGCACGCGCCCGTGGGCGGATTCACCGACGGCAACTACTCGATCTTCGGCACACGATTCATGATCTACTGGTAGTCCCGATCGTCCGCAGACCAGACGTCCTACAAGATCGAATCAACAGCGAATCTCAGTGGAGGATCTTCATGCATTATATCTTGCGAATACAAACGGCGATCATGATCGCGCTGTGCGGCGCCACCGCGCTGCCAGCGGAAGATGTTCGCCTTGCCAATGGCTCTCACAATGGGGCAGCTCATGGACATCGCGCCCACGCCGGCCATTGCGGGACAACCTGCCCTCGTTGCCATCAGTACTGTCAATTGACGGTTGTGCCAACGACGGTGGAAAAGAGCTGCTGGGAAATCGAATGCGAAGAAATCTGCATTCCGGCCATCCGTTTCCCTTGGGAGAAGAATTGCGAGCCCAAGTGCGGGACCGTGATTACGGTCAAGCGGCTCAAGAAAGTCAAATACGAATGCCCGAGCTGCAAATGCGAATGGACGCCAGTGTGTTCAACGTGCGGAAACTGCTGCGGTGCGCCCAATCCGTCGCAGGGCCCACCTCCGGGTGTTATTCCGCCAGTTCCCCCGGTTCCGCAGCGAGGTGAGCCTGGTCCGCCTGCGCCGCCGCCAGTTGACGGTGCCCAACGCGCGCCGCGCCCGCTTGGACGGCCGGTCAGCTACCGATAGTTATCCGGGTTTGCAGAGACGAATTCCGCAACGGATGTCGAGAAGAGCTGCCTAGAACATACCCAGGCGGCTCTTCTCTTGCGCATTTCGTACCCAAGTCAGAATTCCTGCGACCAGCCACAATGACTACGAGGTACTCACGTTGCGGCGCGAGAAGATGAACAGACTGGCCATCCACAAAACAAACCCAGCACTCAGGAGAGTCACGATGTTTCCGAGTGGCCATTCCCCCTGTTTCAAGATGGCGGCCGGCTGGTAGTAGTGCAGCAGGCCGAGGAACGCGACGTGCTCAGCCGGCTTCCAAAACGGAACCAGAAAGTTGATCAAGAACGAAACGATCACAACGGAAAATGTCACCGAGATGGCTCGACCACGACGGTCCGTCAACACGGACGCAAGCCACGCGACTCCGCCGACCACCAGGTACAACGCGAAGAAGTTCACCAGAACCGGCAAGATGTGGCCGACCGGCGTTGGTGAGTCCGTGTCGGCGATGTAATGACCAACCCTGTTGCCGGCAGCGACCATCACGAACAGCAAGGCACCAGAGCACATCCATACGAGGCATTCGCTGACGAGAATCGTCCACCGCGGGACTGGCCAGCTCAACAGTATGTCACTGGTGCCGCGCTGAACTTCGCCTGCAGGCATGCGCGTGCAGAACGTGATCTCGTGCGCCCAGAGTGTTGCCAGGATAACAGGGTGAACCCAAGCAAGTGCGATGAGTTGGTCTGGTCCGCCAAATTTCTCAGGATCCACTCCCATCAGCACGCTAACCATCTCAAGAATTGGCGACTCTTCCAGGCTCTTCCAGAAGTTGACAATTCTGGGCGCGTAGGTAATCACAACGTATGAGATCACTGCCTCGAAGAGCAACACTCCGATAGCGCAGAACAGCGTCAACGCCCAAGTCTCTCGTACGGATTTGTAGGTCAATCCCAGGTTCATCTCGGTTCTTGCAGAGGTTGATGCGGAGTTGACGCGTTCATCTAGAACGATCGTCATTCACTCTGTTGGTAAAAACTCCGAAACAGCGTCTCCAAATCTGGCGCGCCGATAGTAATATCTTCCAGCGCTCGGTTATGACTCCACGTCAGCAATTCTTGCGGGCGTCCAGTCAGTGACGCCTTCCAAGAGCTCCCCTCCCGCGCGCTGATTTCAAGACAAGCAGGAACAGGCTGTTGCAGACATGTCTGCTGATCTGGCCATTGAATCACAACCTCTCGTGGAGCTTGTGCGCGAAGTTCGGCCAAGGTTGCGTCGGCAGCCAGAACACCTTGGCGAATGATCACTACGCGATCGCATAGCGACTCGACTTCGCTCAGTGTATGGCTGGAAAAAAACACCGTAACGCCAGTTGCTGCTCGACGACGCAATTCTTGATAAAGCTCATATTGCACGAGCGGATCAAGCGCCGTCGTGGGCTCATCCAGGATCAATAGTTTGGGGTTATGGGCCATGGCGAGAATCAGCCCCAGCTTCTGCTTCATGCCGCGCGACATCTTGCGGACGGGCACATCCGGCTCAAGGTCAAACAACTTGGCCAAGTTAGCGCCACTGGTGGTTAGATCTCGTCCGCGAACACGACTGACAAGCCATAGGGACCGCCGTAACGTCATCCACGGATAAAGCCGCAGATCGCCCGGAACGTATCCAATTTCCGCCTTCACGCGGTGACTAGCTGACCAGCAATCAAGCCCGAGAACTCGTGCCTGTCCGGTGTTGGCGCGCAGCAAACCTAGCAACAGTCGAATAGTTGTGGTCTTTCCCGCGCCGTTGGGGCCCAGGAAGCCGAAGAGTTGCCCCGCTGGGATTGCTAGTGAAAGCGCCGAAACGCCGACTCGCCTGCCATAGAACTTTGTCAGGTTAGAGGTTTCGATGACAGGCATGCAAGTTGCGACCGTCTGGCGATGAGACACGGAAGACAAAGCAAAACGGGCACCCAGATGCTGAGGCAAGGGAAGTAGCCTTGCACACTGATTTGAGCGACCTCATCCGCGAAACAAATCGTTTGTTGATACAACTGGCTCAACAATCCTCAGAGATTCGCCCTGGGTACTCCATCTGGCTGCGAACCGCGAAGTAGCAACCTCAATTTTAGCAAAGGGGGTCGGAGTCGAGTGTTGGAAGTGTTGGCAAGAGAGACTTGAGCGCCATGCTGGCTTCCCATTGACGTCGCGCAGCAGTGTTCCTACACTCCCGGGGGGCGCCTCTGGTGGCTTGCTGGCACGGTTTCTTGTGAGCGTTTGAGTAGTGTACAGATATCTCATGGCGAGAAATCGCCTGAACCAAGTCCACACGTCGTGCGTCATTGCTTTGCAGCGTCTGCTTGCTTTCAAGTTGATTGTATCGCGCGTAGGTGGATCGCAGAACGTCCTTCAACGTCAAGACGGTGGCTGTAGCTCAGTTGGTTAGAGCGCCAGATTGTGGTTCTGGAAGTCGGGGGTTCGAATCCCCTCAGCCACCCTGCCCAAAAAGCCTGGAAACACCGCAAAAAGCGAGGTCTCCAGGCTTTTTTTCGTGCGCCGACAAAGACTCTACCTATCTTGCCAAGTGGTCAAGGATAGCCAGTTTTTGGGCTCAGTCTAAGAATGATCCAGCGGGCCGGGGCGCCCTGGCGAAGCGTGCTGTTGGTCTCTTGTGTGCTGACAGCCACCCGCTGCCAGATCTAACGCAAGAAAATCTTCAGTCAGCGCCAAGATGACACTGCTGAGATCGCTTCCGCAATGCACTCGCCAAGTATGAAGGCGCCGAGTTCGGCGAGAAGTACCGCATTCGAGAAGAGAGCCTTTCGAAAACCCCTTCTAAGCTACGCGTTCTCTTGCGCTCAGGTTTCGGCGCTATTCGAATCAGCTTGTCCCAATCGTTCCGTTAAAATAGAACAACGTTTTCGCCATCGCGGAAACGTTCCGGAGGTGATTCAAAACGCAGATCACCTTGGTCGATTTTTTGAAAGAATGTACGAGTAGAAAACGGTGAAGTGAGCCGAAGAAGCGTTGTCCTCGGTTGTCTGCAACTTCTGCGAGAACTCAATGAAGATGGCTACTTCAAGTTCAAAAGAACCAGTTCTGACGATTGATGGGAATGTGATTCGCGGCGTCATCGGCGTCGAAGATTAGAACCGGGATTCCGGAGAACTCCGTGTTACGATTGAGTTCCGTGCGGGCAAGATTGCAGAGATTCAATTCGACGGAAACTCCTTCCTGGTGTTCGACCAAGATAAGATTGATGTCCGACCACATGTTGATTCACCGCCGCGGGGGACAAAGGGACGTTAATTGCATCGTATTTTGACCGTCCGTATACTCGCCTTTCGGAATCTCCTCCCCGTTGTCTTCAGGCGATGTTCATGGCCCCCACGGTCACCGTTTCCCCGGCGGAATTGCGAACAGCGTCGAGACCATTTTATGGCGGGATTGACCTAGGCGGGACTAACACCAAAGTTGGGGTCATTGATTCGGAAGGTCGCGCGCTCGCGCGGACGTCCGTTGGCACCCGAGTGGATGCCGGACCGGAACTCGGCGTCCAAATGATGGCCAGCACGTTGCGCGAATTGTTGGAAGCACTGGGATGCGAGGGGGTTCGAGACCTTGCCGCTATCGGCTTGGGCACTCCTGGCACCATGGACATTCCCGGCGGAATGTTGCTTGAGCCTCACAACTTACCGGGTTGGTTTGACTTTCCCATTGTTGACCGTCTACAGGCGCACTGCGAAGGGCGACCAGTCGCTTTTACCAATGATGCCTCGGCGGCTGCCTATGGCGAGTACTGGGTCGGCAGGGGACGCGAGCATCAAAGTATGTTGCTGCTGACATTAGGTACCGGCGTGGGTGGTGGAATCATCATCGGAGACGCGCCGCTTGATGGCGAACACAGCCACGGTGCGGAATGCGGACACATCATCATTGATTATCACCCTGACGCACTCATCTGTTCGTGCGGACAACCCGGACACCTGGAAGCGTATGCCTCGGCAACAGGGGTCACTGCCCGAGCTAAGGCCGCATTAGCCACGGGGGAAGAATCAGCGTTGACTGAGAAGCTGGCCGAAGGAAAAAGATTGACTCCCCTGTTGATCGCAGACGAAGCGCAAGCAGGCGACGAATTCTGCATGCGGATTGTCCTGGAGACGGCGCGTTACCTGGCTATCGGCATTACGACCTTAATGCATGTGATTGATCCCAGTGCAGTCGTCTTGGGCGGCGGAATGAACTTTGGCGGCGCGGAACATCCTTTGGGGAAGAGGTTTCTGGAAGCCGTTCGTACCGAGGTCAAATCCCGGGCTTTCCCAGTGCTAGCGGAAAAGACCATCATTGACTTCGCGACATTGCATGGCAACGCCGGGTTCATCGGCGCGGCTGGTCTGGCCAAACGGAGATTTGGCGAATAATGGCGTCCGCAGATTGCTCGCCAGATCAATCAGGTCGCTTCACCACAGTGACTTCGCCGTGGCGGAAGGTTCGCTTGCCTGTGCGTGTGACCCGGAACTGGGCACCGCAGTTGGGATCAGGGCAAGCGATCAATTCGTCGGTCGTCATCCAATCGTTATGTTCTGTTTCTCGCTGCTTGGCCGGCAACAACGGCAGAACAGCTGCCAGAGCGTAGAGTGAGAAGCCACGGTCGTTGGGGAAACGGAGCATTTCGCCCTGCACAAGGAAGTATTCGCCTAACTTGTGGCCACAGACAAATTGCTTTGCGTCACCGACGGTTTCCACGCGAAGGTCGTACAAAGAAAACTCGTCTGCTTGTGCAGCCATGGCTGAGCTCTTTCCAATGACAATGATTGAGAGATATGGATCGACTTGCCGACCGTAGCTGACTACGTCAAAGGGATGATCTAGAATTGTATGGTGTTTTCATTGCCGCTAAATCCCGAAAGTGCCCGGCAAGAAATGGTCGCGCAGCAACTCAGGCAGCGCGGCATCCTTGATCCGCGCGTGTTGCGCGCTCTGCGGGCTATCCCTCGTGAACGGTTTGTCGCTGAACCGCTGCACAAGCATGCCTATGAAGATCGAGCTTTGCCCATTGAATGCGGTCAAACAATCAGCCAACCATATATCGTTGGTTTGATGAGCCAAGCTCTCCAACTTTCCGGTCAGGAAGATGTCTTGGAGATCGGCACGGGAAGCGGATATCAGACGGCCATTCTCTCGCAGTTGGCCGCGCGCGTCACCAGCATTGAACGGCATGAACCACTCTCGCGCCGCGCCGCCCATATACTGCGAATATTGGGTTGCGAGAACGTTCAGCTTGAAGTGGGAGATGGAACCCAAGGCTGCTCAGCAAATACACCGTTTGACCGGATCATCGTCACCGCGGCAACGCAAGAAGTTCCGCCGGACTTGTGGGAACAGCTGGCCGAAGGCGGAATCCTGGTCATCCCCCTAGGTGGGCCATCTCAACAGGAGTTGTTCGAGATTCGGAAGATTAACGGTCGGCAACAACGGGCGATGCTTTGCAAGTGCCGGTTTGTGCCGCTTGTGGATGAAGAGAGCGAGAGGGACGAGGAATAAGGGGGGAATAGCAGCGGGCGTCCCTGCTTGACTTCGCCCTCAGGGCAGACAAACTAAAGGCCAGTTGGGTGTGCCGGCGACGGTTGGCCACCATTCATCTCTGTTTGTTGTCCCTCTCCGGACGCTTCACGTCTCGTCACGCGCGCGGAATCCTCTGATGCCCATCGCCGTTATCTGCCCGGGGTGCAAAACATCCTTTCGCGTGAGCGAGAAATTTGCTGGCAAGCAGGGGCCGTGCCCCAAGTGCAAGGCTTCCATCACGATTCCCAAGGCGGCCGAGGTGGAGATTCACGCTCCGGCGGAATTCACCCACGGGGGAACAACCGCCGGGGGACAACCCAGCTTCAAACCGGTCGCTCGGAGTAACCGCAAGTTCAGCCCGCCGGTGGCGATGATCGCAGGCTTTAGCGCGATCGTGGTGGTGGTAGTCACGTGGCTTATGGGGCGTTCTGATTTGTTTGCTGCGACTGATTCAGGAGATGGGTTGGCCCAATTCGGCAGCGGAGAGATGCTCGTCGGCATCGGGCTGCTGGTGTTTTCGCCGCTGTTTGCTTGGACCGGCTATCAGACGCTGCGCGAATCCGAATTGGAACCTCACACCGGCTTGTCCGTGATTCTCCGCGCAACAATCTGTGGTTTGGTTTACACAGGCCTGTGGGCTGGCTATCGATTGGTGCCGGAATCGTTCACGGAAGCCGTGTGGACTTGGGCCGTGATCCTGACACCGATGCTGGTTGTTGGCACGCTTGTGGCCATGGGGTGTTTTGATCTGGAGATGGGTTCCGCATTTGTGCACTACGCGCTGTATGTGGCCATCTGCATGGGTTTGGCCTGGATCGGAGGGCGGGACATTATCCCATCAATCGTGACAGGCGATGTTAGCTCGCCTGTTGGATTGATCTGGATGCTGCGGTAACCATTCGGCAACGGGTCTTCTTACTTCGAAGTTACCGCTTCCACCAGTCGGCATCGTCGTAACCGCTTTGGCGGCCGAACTGCTGCTTGTAACGCTGCAGCGTTTGGTAGGAACCGAAGGCGAGCATGCCGAACATCAGTGCGAAGAAGACCCCATCCCCGCCTTGCCACATGAGGGCGATCACCGCAGCGACGGCGCCGACCGCAGCACTGAGGATCAATGAATACTCAATGCCCTTGCGGGGGTTCTTGAGCGTGAACAGTTCCCGGGCAATCTGGCCGCCATCCAACGGATAGACCGGCAACAGGTTCATTAGGCCCCAAAAAATATTCAAGGCCAGCAGCGCATGCACGATTTGGTAGACACGATCGTTCTTCAGCTCCGGCATGCGCCAACCGATGATCTGCTGGGAAGAGTATTCAAACGTGATTCCGACGGTGAGATAAAGAATGACGATCAAGATGCCTGCGAGCAGGAACCCGGCGGCCGGCCCAGCAAAGGAGATCGCAATCTTCCGCCACGGTTTGGACTCGTTCTCGTTGAACATGGGAACGTAACGGTCCGGAGATTCCAGCGTGGCCAATCCGCCAAAGTGATAGAGGATGATTCGCGAGCCCCAGCCGGAACGCCGAATGAGAAATGCATGGCCTAGTTCATGAACCAGAATGGAAATGAACATGCTGACCACAAAGATGCTGAGAAGGCCCAGCCTGTCGCTGGTTGGCATTTCATCCGGCGCACTTTGAGCAAAGTACAAGCCCAAAACCACCGCGGCCAGCCAGAAGAACGGGCTGATCCGCACCGGAAAGCCAAACAGCTTGAAGTGCACGTCAAAGCGCGTCAGCGGCGGTTCCGCGATCATCATGAGAACGACTCGTCTGCATCCAGAGGTGTGGAGTTGCGCACCCGCGCCCACGCAGAATATCATGCACGGCTCGGCTGCGATATCGCGAGAACTATTGGGCAGACGGGCGTTTGGCTCGCAATTCCTGCTTTCGCGAGACACGTGGGATCCGTCTAGGCTGACGTAGCCCGTTGAGGCATCAACAGTCTGCCGAGAGCCGCTGCCAGCCATTGCCGCAAACGCTGCGAGGATTGACGGGCTACCATTGCTCGGTGGCATCGCCTACGATGGAAGTTCCCACGTTCGATCCCTCCGACACTTTCTCTAGGCGATGCCATGAGTGCCCGTGCCAAGATTGACAATCTCGTCAAGGTAAAAACACAACTGGCTGAGAAGTATGAACGACTCGCTGCTGAAGCAAACAGCAAGCCAGCCCGCGCTAAGGCGATGCGTCGGGCGAAGTCGTTTCGACAGCAGGCATCCAACCTGTCCCGTTTAACTTGCTAACGATCGCCGGTTTCGCGCGAACGCTCTCAACCGATCCGTGTCTGTCATGGCAGCCCAACAACAGTGTCTTGGCTTGCTATCGGTGAGGCAGTAAAGGTTCCCTCGTCGCAGCGCGTACCTGAATGCCGTATAGCGAATATCGGTGGGGTCTCGCATTCGCCAGCTGGGACGTGATTCCGATTCGCGAGCGGCGCGAAGGTCTCACCTCAAGCCGGTGGTTGCCGATTGCATCGATTTTGAACTGATTGTTTTTCGCGATGTGGCTGGTCATTGACGGCTACAACTTGGCATATGAAGTTGGCTGGCTGACGCCTCGAAGCCGTGGGCCTGGTGCGCTAGAACGGGCTCGTCAGCGACTCCTGAGCTTTCTGGCGCATTCACTCGACGAAGATGCCGCGACAAAGACGACAGTTGTTTTTGATGCGAAGCAGTCACCGCCTGGATCTGTCTCCCGATCGCAGCCAAACGGAATCAAAGTCCTGTTCGCAGAGAACCATGAAGATGCAGATGCGTTGATTGAAGAACTAATTCGTCAGTCTGGTACGCCCAAGAAACTAACGGTGGTCTCCAGTGATCTCAGAATCGTCACCGCCGCGAAGCGTCGAAAAGCAAGATCCCTCACAAGTGCTCAGTGGTACAAACAGACGATTCAACAACGCAAACAGCGCCAAGCACAAACTCAAGAGAGAGACTTAGCCAAACAAGATCCATCAACTGCATCTGACGAAGAACGCGACTATTGGCTGAAGAAGTTTTCTTAGCATTTCGACGAAATTGTACTTGCTACGGAACCTCAGATTGAAGTTGCAGTTTCATCGTTAATGGTTGGCGCTAACCTCGGTCTGATCTTCTGATGACTGGATCAAGGGCTGATTTGTGAACTGCTTATCCAACCGTTTTTGCACTGTATGCGTTCATACCGAGCGTTCTTAAATCTCGTCACTATGCTGCAAAGTACTTGGAGATGATCGACTTCCTGTCCCCTTTTTCGAGAAAATCGAAGCGATTAGTTGGAATTGGCGGCAATCTTGATCGAACAGCTGTCAGTAAGTTGCTTCAGAATCATGCCCCCCCAAGGAGGTGTTTTCGATCTTCCCTCTGCCGAGGGGAAACCAACGGTTTGATTTTACAATTGACTGATCGAATTCAAGAAACAATGTATCAAGAAGTAATTTCTGAAGTTTCTGCGAGTACTTTGCCGTCATCGCCTGAACTTCAGTTTCCCCCTTACTATAATCGATTACTAAACAAAGCACGCCATGAGGCTTTTGTCGTGCGTGGAGCGAGTGGATGAAGAGGGGCTTATTCGGCTCGCAAGACATGAGGCCGGAGTTCAGGTGAGACCAGCGATTTCTTGAAGGGTTCCTGCAGGAAACGCAATGGCGTGTCGAGACTCAGGAAATTCGTGACCGCGCCTGACACGAAGTCATTCGCTGTCAACACACAGAACAAACTCGGCGCAATGGGGCGCCCAGATTCAGGCGACGAGAATGACAATTTCCCGAACAAAACACCAGCAGAACTCCAAGCTCCCGAAGCTTCCGGCAACCATCGATTACCGGCTGATGGTCCAGTTTGAAGATTTGCGGAAGAAGTTCCTCGCTCAAGAAGAGCTTGCGCCGCGGCTAGGCAAGGCGCTAGCCTATTGGACGTTGCCGACAGACCGCTTGCTGCCGCTGTTTTTCATGCAGCGGACGTTGCGAGAGATTCTGAACACGCCGTTTGAAGAACTGTGTCAGGCACCCGGAATCGGTAACAAGAAGATTGCGACCTTGCTCAACCTCTTGCAACGGGCGGCATCTCCCGATGCGGAAAGCAACGGTCTACAAAGTGATGACACGCCAAGAACCGAAGCTGAAGCTGCGCTCGAGGAACTCGCGGCTGGATTCAATGCTGTCTCCTGCGACTACGATGTTGCATTGCGTGATCGTCCAATTTCACAAGATCCGGATCATGATTCCTGTTTCATTACCGAGCAGGGCGGACGGAGGATCTTTCACACCGTCAACATGGATATCCTGCCAGATGGCTTCGATCCGGCAAAAGTTTCTGAGACCGTTTGGGCGCGTTGGCGGCAGATCGTCGGGCAGTTCGGTTTTCAAGATGAATACCTCGGGCGCTTCGCGCGCAACCTACAGGATATGCCACGTGTGATCTGGCAGTTGCCCTTTAAGAACTATCTGGATGCTTCGCTGAGCGAAATTCGCTCGATGCGAACACATGGTGAGAAACGTGTTCGTGTAATCATCGAAACGTTTGCCGGTTTGCAAGCCATGCTTTCCACGCAAAGTATGGCCCTCCGACAAGCACCGCAACCGATCGCCGTCCGCATCGTGCCTCGCTTTGTTTATCCCATTGAGGATTGGCTCACACGCTTGCTTCATTGGCGGCGGTTGGTGCCCTATGAGCGCATCCGCAGGTGCTTTGTGACACCGATCTTGGATCAGTTGCAAATCGACGCTGGAGACAACGTTATTGATGTCGTTCGCCGTAGATTGAACCTTGAAGGCGCGCAGATTCCTGTCCGCAACATGGCCAACGAGTTGGGTGTGACTCGCGCACGGGTCTACCAGCTGCTTGGCGAAGTCAATGAAGTCATGCGAATTCGCTGGCCTGAAGGCGCCTGGCTTGTTCAGCAAGCGCGCGAGCGCATTGAAGATTTGACCATTGGGGAACGGGACGAAGACCGTCGCGCAGCAGCCCACTTGTTTATCGAAATGGCTGAGCTCTGTTTTCCCACGCGTACGGAAGAAGAATGCCGTGCCGAAGAAGACGGGGACGCGCTTGGTAACCGAAACGGGATGCCACCTACCGCACGGGCGAATGCTGATTGGGACGACGGCGAAAGGCTCTGACTATCTGAAGCCCCCAGGTCTGATCTTGGGGTTACGCCAGTTCGGCGCTAGGCGGCAACAGAACGCGGTCGCGAGGGCGAGTGATCAGTTGCGCGAAGTCGTTGGTCGATGGTCGCTTCCAGATCGCTAATGAGCGCGGCGCGAACGCGCCGACCTTCGCGTGCTTTGCCGACGTTCAGCCAGGCCGCAAGCCGCCCACAAAGTCTTGCCAATCCACTGATCGGGCCAAACCGCCCCCCGACCAGGCTCGGCAAACCGCGCAGCGCTCGGACCGTCAAACCGCTCAAACTCACGCCGTCCATGTGCATCAGGAAGAACCGCTCCGCGCCCAATCCTTGATTGAACGCGGACTTGTCGGGAGTTGCCACGCAGCTGACTTTTGCTGTGGATTCAAACGCAACATGACCACTTGCTTGGTGGATACGTAGCGATAGATCGGCGATCGCCAACTCTGCTGGCAGATCCTCTTCCAGACCACAAACGGAGACGACGTCCTCGCGGCGGTAGAATCCGGCAGCGGCCAGTGGACTGAATGTGTTCTTGTGTCTAAGCCGCCTCAGTTGACCGGCTTTGACCTTCCGCAGACGACCGCTTTCGACGGTCTGGCCTGCCCATTCGGTTCTTTTTTCCAGAACGCGGGTTCGAGAAGAAACTGCGACCAGCTTGGGATCTCTGAACTGTGCGATGACTGCATCTGTCCAGCCAGCATCCACTTTGACACCGGCGTCGAGCAAGTTCACAATTTCACCCTGAGCCGCCAACAATCCTCGGTTCGCGCAAGCGGCCCAACCGGCGCCGCTGGGGGCATGGACAAACCTGACCTCATCGTCCAGTTCGTACGGGTTGTCGTAGGGCTCATTGAGGACGGCCACAACCTCACAATCACTAGGTCGCTCGGAGAGCACCGAGACGAGCCCCGCTTCAAAGGCCGCACAGCGACCCATTACAGGAATCACGATAGATAGCCGAGGCATGTTTCTAAGCTCGAGGCCGTTTGTGGCGACAATGCCATCTCTGGCAGCCAGGAAGTGCTTCACACAACATTCTTGCAGGTATTCTCGGCGCTTTTGCAGGCTGGAATTGAGGTTGTCCGTCGCCAACCTGCGCGAATCAGCACCCAGACCCTCACCGGTTGGTTGCATTCACTGACAGCAGATCAACGTTGGCGTTTGAGCGCAGATTTCTCCCAAGACCTGATCTCGGCACCCAGATTGGCAGCAAATCGATAGAAAACCACTTTGGCGCGCGAGTTGCTCTTCAGGTGCCGGAAGAAGCCCAAGCATATTGCGGGGCGGGAACAGAGAAGGATTTGTTTTGACTGGGGCCGGTCCGAGACGAGGAGGAAGAGCAACACACGAGGCAACTTCAGTCTGAACGCTGCATGCCCGGGCCAATTGTTGCATGAAGAGAGAGACTCAATCTTGCAGCTCGCTGGTTCCGAAGAATCAAACGCGACTCGTTGATTCAACCAATAATGGGTAGTGAGCGCTGAAGCATGTGTTGCAAAATAATGCATCGCATTGAAACAAGTGCTGCATTATTGCACATTTCATGAGGCAGGCGATTTCGGGCGAAAGGTCGAAATCGCCTGCCTTGTTTAGTTTTCAGGGGTCAGCCAGCGAAGACTCGCATTCCTTCCCGTCATTCTGTGAGCCGGCGTGCTTGCTGACGGCGATTTCTTATCAATTTCTACAGACGTGAGTACGTTTATCATCAGCGGTGCGTTGTGTACCATGTCTGATGATAAGTTGCCTTCATTCCAACACTTGCGTAAATGGGCTTGGCGTATGTGGCATCGAAGTCCTACTTCCCGCCGGTGCTTCTTCTTGGTGATTCCGGCCGTTCTGATCGCCGTGTTTTGTCTTGCGGCAGATAGCCCATGGCAGGCTCACGGTGCCGGCAGCAGTAGCGCCAACGCTGGTGGTAATGTGGTCACCAGCAATGAAGCATCCCAAACCCCGCTGCCTCAAGCCAGCCAGACGAAAGGTTCGTCTGATCAGCGGATCATTGCATACATCAACGAACACATCCGGCAAGGCTGGAAAGATTTCGAGCTTGAGCCTTCACGGCCTGCAACCGATGGCGAGTGGATTCGCCGTGTCTACCTGGATTTGATCGGACGGATCCCAACAGCGGAAGAAACGAAGAAGTTCACCGCTGATAAGGCATCCGACAAGCGAGAGCAACTGGTCGATGCGCTGCTGTACTCGGATGAGTACATCGAAGAGTACGCCCGCAACTGGACCAACATCTGGACCAACATCCTGATCGGTCGCACCGGCGGAACGCAGCAGGGAACGTTGGTTGATCGGGAAGGCTTGCAACAATACCTCCGCAGCAGCTTTCTTTACAACAAGCCGTATGACGACATGGTTGTAGAGTTGGTCAGTGCTCGCGGTGTCAACAAACCTGGCGAGGAGAACTACAACGGCGCTGTCAATTTCCTGTTGGACAATGTTGAGGAGAACGCCACACCGGCGACGGCCAAAGTCTCCAAGATCTTCCTAGGCACACAGGTGCAGTGTACGCAGTGCCACAACCATCCTTTCAATGACTGGAATCAAGCCTCCTTCTGGGAGATGAACGCCTTCTTTCGGCAGATGCGGCCGTTGCGAACTCGCGATGGTCGGGATATCGTTTCCGTGGAATTGACGGATGAGGATTTCCCCGGTGAGAACAACGATCCCTCGGAAGCGGCCATCTACTACGAACTTCGCAATGGCCTGCTCAAGATTGCGTTCCCCAAGTTTATCGATGGCACAACCATTGATCCTCAAGGGTATGTTGATCGGGTGAACCGGCGTCAGGAGTTGGCGCGGATGATTTCCACCACCCCTCAGCTTTCCCAAACGATCGCCAACCGCATGTGGGGCCACTTCTTCGGCTACGGATTTACCAAGCCAGTCGATGACATGGGTCCGCACAATCGGCCATCGCATCCGGAACTGCTGGATCGATTAGCCCAGGACTTCGCCGACTATGGATACAACCTCAAGCAGTTGATGAAGTGGTATGTGCTTTCCGAGCCGTACTCGCTGTCCAGCTCCATGGTCAATGGCAACAAAGCGGATGACCCCACATTGGGCGTCAAGCCGATGTTCAGCCACTTCTATATGCGGCAGATGTCGGCTGAGCAGCTCTATGAATCTCTGATCGTCGCCACCGAGGCAGATAAGTCCCTCGGCAGCTATGAGCAGCGAGAACAACAGAAGACACGCTGGTTGCAGCAGTTTTCTGTCGCCTTCGGCACAGATGAGAACGATGAGGCGACCACTTTCAACGGTTCGATTCCGCAGACGCTGATGATGTGGAACGGAGATCTGATCGCTCAGGCGATTGGCAACAACAGTGGAAGCTTGCTGAGTCAGTTGGCGGCCAACTCGCGCATGTCCGATCAACAGAAGATCGAGCACTTGTATTGGACGTCGCTCTCCCGCCGGCCAACGCGAAATGAGCTTGGGTTGGCCCAGCAACTTTGGCAAATTCACTCAGGTGACTCTGTCACCGCTATGCAAGACATCTATTGGGCCATGCTCAACACCAACGAGTTCATTCTTCAACACTAGCAGGCTGTTGAGAAACAAACACATCAACCCTTTGCGAAACGATCGGGCGGCTTTGCACGCCTCGCGGAGAACACCATGAATCTGGCCACCCCCCACGGCATGTCGCGTCGGCACTTCATGAAGCACTTGACCGCGGCCAGCGCGTTTGCCGCGCCGGCGTTTTGCCTGACTGAATCACTCCGGGCAAACGCCCCGCTGCTGAGCAAACAGAACAAGTCTGCCATCATGCTTTGGATGGGAGGCGGACCCAGCACCATTGACATGTGGGATATGAAGCCCAACGCCGCCACTGGCGGGCCATTCAAGCCGATCTCAACATCTGGCGATGTGCAGATCTGCGAGCATTTGCCGCTGATGGCGCAGCAGATGCACCATATGTCGATCGTCCGCTCCATGAGCACGCGGGAAGCGGACCATCAGCGTGGCCGCTACTTCTTGCACACCGGCTATGTACCCAACCCCAACATGACGCATCCCAGCTACGGCTCGGTGATCGCTCATGAAATGGCGCCTGATGGGCTGGAAATTCCTCCGTTCGTTTCCGTGGGCGGCGCCAGCGAAGGACCGGGGTTCTTGGGTATGGCTTACGCTCCGTTCGTGGTTGATTCCAACGGCCAGGTTCGCAACCTGCGGATGGGCGTGGAAGAGGCCCGGTTGGCGCAGCGAATGCGGTTGCTGGATGCGATGGAGAAAAACTTCATCAGCCAGAAC
>JALCBR010000094.1 GCA_028066245.1 Pirellulales bacterium
ACATGGGCGTATTGGTGTAGAGATTTTGTTGCGCGATGAGTCGGCCGGCCTCTTGAGCGCCTTCCAGTAGAGCGCCGGCATCTGTCTTCTCGCTTAGCCCATTGCCAATTTGTATGACCCGGTTTCGCCCGCCGTCTTTGGCCATGTATAGTGCGCGGTCGCTGCGTGCAAACATGGTCTGTGGCGTATCCCCCGGCTGGATTTCCGTGACGCCAAAGCTTGCCGTGGCGTGTCGTCCACTCAGTTTCGGGTGAGCAATTTGCGACCAGGAACGGCGAAGCTCTTCCGCTCTGCGCGCGGCTGTCGTCGCGTCGCAATCAGAGCACAACATGGCAAACTCTTCCCCGCCAACTCGTGCGACAAGGTCACCTGGCCGGCAAAGAGATCGAAACAATTTGCCCAGCGAGCGGAGCACCGCATCACCGGCGGGATGTCCATTGCGATCATTGATCTTTTTGAAATAGTCGATGTCGCAGAGGATGAGCGAACAGGGGTCGTTGCCATCCAGGTGTGTCTGGACGAACTGCGCTAAGACCCTGTCGAATTCGGCGCGATTTGCCAGTTTGGTCAATCCATCACGCGTGGCAAGCTCCTGCAGGTTCTCGCATTGTCGCACAAGTGTGGACTCTGGCGAAACATCATGCAGTTGGATGGCAGCGCCGTGGATTTCACCGTCGTGATCAACAACTGGCATCACGTGAGCTTCCACTGTCAGATCGCGGCGGCCGCGGTTGCTGATCACGAATCGTACGATCCTCTGTTCACCCCCCCGCACTGCTGACGTGACTTGGCAATTGCCGTCGGGAACGACAATCCCGCCTTCATCCCGAATTTGTAGCAGGCTGGGTCGGAACTTCTTGCGAATCGCATTTTTGGCCGGAAGTCCCGTCATCTGCTCGGCGCCCGGATTCCAAGAAGTGATAGTCATCGAGTCATCGACAAAGACAGCTGCATCCCGCATGTTGTCGACCATCCGTGCACGGAACAATTCGCTGCGCGAACTGGCTGTGCAGAAAGCGAAGGCCGGCTTCCAGATGGGCTGCGTGTTTTCGTATTCGACCGCGCCATTCCAGCGCTCAAGCACTTCACCGTGATAGCGTGACTCACCGTTTTCTATGAGTTCCAGGAAGGTTTCGACCAACTGCGGGTCGAACTGTTTTCCAGCACACGCCCGTAGCTCATCAGCCGCTTGTCGTCGAGACATTGCCGTGCGGTAGACTTGCGGAGAGATCATCGCGTCGTAGGCATCGGCAATCGCGAGCATTCGCGCCCCCAGCGGAAGCTGATCTCCGTTAGCAGGCGTCTCGTACCAGGCTCCGGCTGCGGAAACGATATCGAGCACCTCGCGCGACGCACAGCTCGACTGCAAGATCTGTACACCGATCTTGCGATGATCCTGCATCACAGCCCGCTCCTGGTCCGTCAAGCGGCTCGGTTTAAGCAGAATTCGGTCCGGGATGCCAATTTTTCCGACATCGTGCAGAAGCGAGGCAACCTCAATGACGTCGCGCTGCTCTTCCGACATTTCCAGGGCCAACGCCCAACTGGCGGCGGAGAGCGTCACTCGAAGAGAGTGAGATGCCGAGTCAAGATGCTTGGCTTGGAGAGCGGCGAACAGGCTGCTGGCAATCCCCAGCCTGGAGGCGACGATTTCGCGTCCTTGGTTGAGCTGTCTTACCGCATGTGGGTCTTTCCCGAACGGCGCGAAGTCAACACCAGGCGCAACGATCTCCGATTCGGATCCGGCGAGGTCCATGGCAAAAAGTGCATTGGCTTGGTTGTGTGGACGCAAACCATGGGCCGTGGTTACGGCGGAAAACCTGGCCCCAGCGGGGTCACGCGGACCAGGAACTGGCACGTCCGTCTCGAATAGCGAACTATTCAAGCCTAGGTCGTTTCCCGCGACGGGCAAAACTGACCGCAAGCCGTGACTCGCTTTGTGCCGATGGACGAGTGGGGAGCCCAGAAAACCGGTGCAATCAGACCAGTCACACAAGCTCAAGGGGTCGGATTCTCCGCCGCCGCGCCGAGCACTCAGAGCAAATCCCCGAGATGATCAATCGATGACTGGTCGCTCGAAAGCCGTGTTCACGGGCCACGGCTTCCCGCAATTCCAACAGCTTGTCGCTATGGAATTCGATCAACTTGTCACAGCGTTGACAGTGCAAGTGGTCATGCTGCGGATATCCATAGTCGTGCTCGTAGACGCTACGCCCTTTGAGCTGCATCTTGCGCAACAAGCCAGCGTCTTCCAACTCGTTAAGAGTCCGGTAGACGGTTGCTCTGCCCGCCCCGCGATTTGCGTTCTGAAGTTGTTCGCATAGCGCGTCAGCGTCGAAGTGCTCGTGCCGGTTGTAGACTTCGTCCACAATCATTTGCCGTTGTTGAGTCATCCGCTTGCCACGACTTTGCAAATACTCCGCAAAACGTTCGCGCGGAGTCAGAGCGACCTCAACGTCAGGCAGTTGGAACTTTTCACTCATCGTCAAATCACTGGCCGTAAGCAATCTCAGCACAACAACTGCTGGCAAGCATGGGAAGCCAACATCCACGCGGCACCACAAGGGCATCCGTCCATTCTAAATCGCCCAAGAACAACTTCAAGTTGGGCAATCGTGGCTCACAGAGCAACCGTGGTCTGACGATGAGAAAAACTCTCCCCGACAGGACCGAAGCCAGTGGGGCGCACCGCATGCTAAGTACAAGCAGCTTGGAAATGAAGGCGGCTAGCCGATTTCGTCCAAGAGGTTGTCGACCGCTTGACCAAGCTTTCCGTTCACGTCATAGGTGCCGTCCGCCAGCGCGGCCCGAATGGCGTCGACCCGTTCTTGCCGAACTTCCGGCAACGACTGCGTCTTCTCCAACAGCAATCCGACGTCGGAAATTGACACCTCATCCTGCTGTTGAGCCGCAGGTGGAGCTACCGGTGCTGCAGGCTGCTTGTTGTGTGTCGGGCTGATTGGCTGAGGACCATGAACATTTTGTGGGCCAAAAATCTGCATCTCGATTCACCTCCTTGACAAGCACCGGCGATGTCCGCATGACTCTGCGGGTGCGTCTGTGACTATGGGAGTTGGTTCCGAATTGCCGGAACTGCCTCGAGTGCGAGATACCGCTGCGAAAACAAGGCAAGAGAAGCCTTCAACACAGATGTGTTTCTGCGACCAATTCCGCGCGATTCACGACTCGAATCCGTTCAACAGTTTCAGCAAGTTGACGGCCGCGGTCCCTGTCGTGAATCGACTTCGCGGGCGGCGAAACACGTTCGCGTCCGTTTCATCGGCAGAGAGCGCGCTCGAAGTTGACGAATTCTTCCCTCGCGGAGTTGCCTTCTCTAGTCCAACAAAGGCGTACCCTGCACTTTGTCTTCCTGAAGCCCCTATGTTACCAAGAGCCATCACTCTGCAAGGGAATGCTGACGAACCACCGACCGCAGCAAGCTGTCACCGTAAGTGGCACAAAGCGCACAACTTAACGGACTATACGAACGGCCACACCGTGCTACAAGGCCAGTTTCGCAGCACACGCCGGGCATTTCGCTGTGCTTTGAGTTTCAGCGGTTAATCCCATTTCGGTGGATGGCTGTTGGGAAAGCAAGCGACCGCCGAAGCATAAGCAGGCGTCCCAGGGAGTGGGCATTCCGCCACAGCTGCGACAAATTCTTCCGGCGGCAAGTAGCGGTGATCGATCACGTAGTGCAGTATCATCGCCGGAGCGACGTACAAAACGCCACTGCCTGGGACGCCAATGTTGCCGCTGGTGGAGAAATCTTCGCACAGTTCGCATGTGTGTGCGTCGGTGGATTCCGGCCAGCCCAACGCCAGAGCGGATTCGCCTGCATGCAGCACCAGCATATGCAGCTTATCGACAAAGTCCTGTTGAGGAGGTCCTTCTTCGTAGATGTGTTCCCCGTTGAGCCATCCAATCGCGCGGACAAAAGACGCCTCCGCAATCGCTGTCAGGCAAGAAAAGTCTGGGGAGAAGGGCATGATGGCCTCACTCTCCGACAAATCGCTTGTTGACTGGTTCCCAAACTTCGGGTCCGGCGATCTTTCCCTTGGGTTGTTTCAAAAGCCAAACCCAAAGGGAACAGCCACCCAACGAAAGCGCAAGGCTGATGGTTTGAGAGATGGTCATCCCAATGAAGAAATTTTGTGGCTCGTCCGTGCGGATCATCTCCATCAGAAATCGGGTGAGTGGAAAGAGCAACAGTAGCGTGGCAAAGACCTCGCCATCACGCCGGCGGAATGGGAACAAAAACCATGCGAAGATAAAGAACAACAGCCCGTTGACAAATCCGTAGATTTGCGTGGGATGAACGGGCAGGCTGCGAGGAAGTTCCTTCGGCACGGCCAAAGTCCGCGGCGCGATCGGATTGCCGGAGGAATCCGTCATAAACAATTGGAATTCTCGAATATCATCTGATGCCATCTGCTGGGCGTCAATCACGAGCTTGCCGACAAGCTCATCGTTGGAATGAATCGGAGTTTTATTGACCTTTCGTACCGTTTCACCAGGTTGCAGCCCCGCAACGTCTGCGGGAGATCCAGGGGTGACTTCGCGAATCGTCGCGCCCATTGTCTTTGATTCCCCTTCTAGCAAGATGCCCAGCACATCCGCATCACTGACGCGTAGTTGATGGCTATGCGGCGGACTGCCCCAAGGAAAGGTGACGGCCGCGTAGGGAAGGTCACAAACACCGCCAAAACAGCACCCGTTCATCAGGCAACCCAATCGGCCAATTGCCTGTCCAATGACAAGGCTCGCAGCAATGAGATCGGCAAAGGGCAGTAACTTGATTTTATTTTTGACCGCAAAGATCAGGAATCCAACAGTTCCGCCAATCAATCCGCCATAAACAACCAATCCTCCCTGAGTGACGTTCAGCGTACCGCTGAGGATCTCACTAAACGATTTCCCTTCAAATTGGTCCAAGTGGCGTACGATGTAGAGCAACCGCGCGCCAGCAATTCCAAAGATGAAAATCCAGAAACCAGCACTCAGGATGACGTCTGGGTGTAGTCCGGCCTGCTTTGCTCGACGGGTAGCGACAAGAACACCCGTCAAAACGGCCCCCAGCAGCATGACGCCATATCCACGAACAGGCAGCCCCAGCGAGCCATCAGGAGCTTCATCCAGCAATCGGGGGGCGACAACGATGATGCCTGCGCATACGACCAACAGGACGATCAGGCTATTGCGTGCTTCGCCGTCAAAGCCGTCGCGACGGATTCGAGCCAGCAAGTATCCGCCGCCAAGGATTGCGACAAACGCCAATAGCAGTCCAAAGCCCCAGCCAGTCGTTTCTGGCTTAACGAGCGGCAAGCCAAAGATCTCGTTCGGGATGTAGAAGAGCGTCTGTCGCACAATTCGTTGCTGCCAAGTGGAAGAGGAGCTTGGCACCAGTCCGCAGGAAAATCGCCAATGAGCTTGCGGCTGGTTCGCGCCAAGATACGCCCACAACGTAGGCAATTCTGGCCGGATGCAACAGGCCAACCACTGTTCGTCACAATGTCATTGGCCAATGCTCAACGCCGAGATGGACGCCCACTTGAGCCGCTGACCGCCAAGTGCGACCCAGACAGAGTCGGAGGACAATCAAGTGGTCCCAGCCGTCGCAATGTCGGCGACGGAACGTCAACAAGAAAGCGTCCTAGCATCGAAGTTACGGGCTGAGCAACAGGGTTTTGATCTAATCTTTGGCCGAGCTGCGTCTCGCCTGAAGTTCCCCTGGTTCTTCCGACGGTATTCAACGTTCAATGTGCAATTGCAGCGCGGACACGCACTACCACTGGATCGTGCAGTTTGGCAAAGCGGATTGAATCCGATCTCTTCCCCGAGCAGAGATCGATGTTCCTCGTATGTCCAATCTGCGTAGCTCGCTGAACGAAGAAATAACGGCCACCGAATTATCGGTAATCCGAGGGCAACGTAACAGGCATACAGATTCCAGTTTGCTTCCATGAAAATATTGCAACCCCGCATCCGAGACGACCGTGTCATACCCCAGTGCTAGTACTTTCAGGCTTCCAATTCTGCTTATACGCTCCAGCTGTCTGTCCTGAATACCGTCACCCCAGAACAACGCCTGCGTGATTGGGCCAATGCGAATATCGCTAACTCCAAGTGACGCCCAAGTTTCATCCCAAGATGTGACATACGCCCCATGGCAACTGTCAGCAATCCATGCTCTGTCACGGTAATTGACGACAATCCATATGATCACGGGAAGTATTACGAGAACCGTTCCACTTCCAACAACAATCACCATCCCTTTTTTTCTACGGCGTAAGTATTTCATCGTGCCATTGACCGCTGCGCGGCGGCGGGGGCGCCTGTCAAATGCTCAGGCCAGGAGAGGCTTGGAAAAGGGTCGATTGAGAACTGACTCAGAATACTGCTCGCAGAGTGATGCGGTCAAATCCAGTGGCTATGGCCATTGATTCGCCGGGCGTTGAGACTGAGGTCGTTGCGTTTCGTGCACAGTTCAGTTAACAACCGCCGTTGGCCGGTCACGCCGAACCCGAAAATGAACTCAATTGCAGCCGATACAGTGACCGCGCAGTAAAATTTCTGTTACTTTTCCGATCTGCCTGCTTGCAGCTAAGCTCTTTTGCGTTAATCGGATCTCTTTCAGGCAGGAAACGCTCCCACATTCCACGCATACAAAATGAGGATGTGCATTCTCGCCATCCCCGATCGCCTCGAATCGCCAAGCGTGGTCGCCCAACTGTGTCCGGCGTAACAGCCCTGCGTCGGTCATGTCATTTAAATTGCGATAAGCTGTGGTCTTGTCGATACCTCTTTCGGCTAGTTGTTCCGCCACTTCGGCGTGCGTAAGAGGAGACGCAGTTCGATACAATAGTCCTAGCGTTGCCACACGGGCAGGCGTCGCACGCAATCCAACTTTGCGGATTGTCTGACTGAGTGCTTTGGTATTTGTTTTTGGCATTGAGCCACCGTGTCCGGGGTTACCAACGATTCAAGTGGACCAAACCTCGCGCGTCTACGGCTGGATGCCTTCAAATGTACTAGAAATCACCACAGCTAAGTTCTTTACGACGCGAGCTGGATAGTCTGGACCAAGACTCCCAAGGCAGGTCAGCCATGGTAGAGGTTGTTGAAACCTCAACTACGGGCATGCAAGCAGTATGTGAGGCGACATGAGTTTTCGTTCCTTCCGAAACCACGCGTGGTATTTTGATTGCGAATCAAACAAAGCTGGAAGTTCTTTTTAACACAACTGTTGGAAAGCAACACTCATATTCGAGACGATTTGTTCGCCCACCAATCATTTATCCGGCGTCTTTTTCATCACTTTATCCCGTCAGCCTTTAGTCGATAGTAGACTCCGCCTATCCCGCTGATCGGTTTGATTTCTTGATCGACCTCAAGCACACCGGTCAACTTACGATAAGACATGCTGTAATCAGCACGCAAAGGATCGTCGAGCGTGACCTCGATCATATCGGTCAGTGCTGGTTGACCACCGAAGCAACAGGTCCCTAGGTCAGGCACCAACACAAACGACTTCAGGTTGCGACGTTTCTCGCCGGGGAAAGTGTACCCTTTGATAAAAACCTTCTCACCATCGAGTTCCACCGCCGTTTGCGGAACCGGCCCGGGTTGGCCGGGAATCGGCTGTAGGTCGGCAAAGCTTATGCGCTGATAGCCCTCGGGAACTTCCGTAGCGTAGATGTACGAGTGGTATGCAGAACCGGTGATGAAAATCGCCACGTTCAAGAAAGCCGCTGTCTTTGCCATGCCCATGCCGGTCATCTCATCGCGAAACTTACGGATCTTTTTGACCGAATAAAGGCTCACGATGATGCCAATCACCGGCAAGAGCAAAAGCTCAGGAAACAGCAGGGCGGCTAAAGAGATTAGTGCGAAGACAAGCCCCACAACTGAAGTGGAGGAGATGGGCTTGTACTCGAAATACTCCGACTGATCGGGCGAGCTGAAAATTGTCTCAGAACTACTCATTTGAGGTCCCGATTGAGAATTCGTAATTAGAACGACAAGCTCAGGGAGATGAACTCAAAGCATCGCCCACATCGGTCTTATATGCAGAGCGAGCGGGTAAGAATCCAACAAGCACGGCCAAGATGATGAGTGAGGGGATCAAAAGAACTTCACTTGGCGCAAAATCAAAGATGCCGATCGAGACCCCTGTGTTCGCTTCGATCCAAGGGCTAGCAGCGCCAACCAGAAGATGCCCAGCCGTCCAACCTAACAGTCCACCGCCTAATGCTAACAAGATCGACTCGACAAGCACGATCAACATTACGGTCCCACGATCTGCTCCTAACGCCCGCATTACTGCGATTTCACGGCGGCGCTCGCTCATCGAGTTGTAAATGCTGACCAAGATGCTGACACCTGAAACGACACAAATCAGGCTGAATGTCACGAGTTGTACGATCTGAATCTGCCGAACGATCGTGTCAAATAATCCTGTAATCTCTTCAATAGGCATGACGGCCTGTGCCTCAACCCCTTCGTTGATGTTGTTCTTTAGGCCAGGAACGACGAATGGACTCGCGGTTCGCACAAGCACCGCCGTAACTTCACGCTGTTCGATGGGTAACGGCTCAGTTCGATCATGAGGGTGAATGCGCTCTTCACTCTGCACTTGAGCTTTGTCTTGGGTTGACGCAGATTCCTGGCTTGGCTCAACGCTGACATCGTCCTCAACCGTTAGAGCAGTTGGCACGGTGTCCTCGCGTCCACCCTCCCCCTCAATCTCGTATGCATCCTCCGTCTCAATCGGCTTCGCATGTCCATCCAACAAGAAGAACCCTTCGATGTTGACGAAAATCGCACGGTCGTTCGGAGTGCCAGTCGGCTTGAGAACTCCGACAATCGTGAACGGCGCGTGGATCTTGCCTTCGACCGCTCCACATGAAGGAGCAACTGTGTCACCGGGTTTCAATCCCAGCTTTCGAGCCACGGTTGCGCCGAGGACTCCCTCGAAAAAGCCATGCTCTTTGCTGCGAAGCTTAAAATTCCGCCCCTCTGCAAATTCATATTTCCGTTCGTAGTCCAGGTCGTACATAAAATCGTCAAACATCTCAGGCGTTGTCGCGACAACACGATAGTCTTCGTAGTAGTCGCCCAAGCAAAGAGGAATGGCAAACTTGACGAAGTTTGAGTACTTGCCATACCGTCCATCACCGCGTTTTTCTTGCGGCAAGAACTCCTGATAATATGAATAGGGAATGTTTTCGACAGGGCTGCTCAAGTGATAGACCGTATTGAGCACCAACTGCAACTTGCCTCCTTTGGCGCCAACAATCATGTTGTAGCCGAGGGAAGAATTGCTGCGGAACGAGTGGTCAACAACGCCGTAAATCAACAGTACCGCGACGACCAGCATTACGCCGAGGGCCATGGACAGGACTGTCAGACCTGAAGCCAGTGATCGCTGCTTTATGCTGCGAAAGGCGATCGTCCCCAAGCTCATCTTCATTCTGAAATTCCCTCAACGCTGCTGGCCATGGAGGCTGAGAGAGCGTGGTGTTCAACCGAGGCAGCAGTCGTTGCCGCGAGGTTGATTTCCTCCAATCGGTCAATTCGCTGGAAACGCTCACTCACAACCATGTCATGAGTGACGACGAGCAGAGTGATCTCTTCTTCGCGACAGGTTTCCGTCAACAGATTGACGATCGAGTTCTTGTTGGCCGGATCGACGTTAGCTGTTGGTTCGTCGGCCAACAGCAATCGAGGAAGATTGGCCAAGGCGCGTGCGAGCGCCACGCGCTGTTGCTCGCCAACACTCATTGTGCCTGGCTTGTGGTCCATACGGTATGCCAGACCAACGCGATCAAGCAACTGCCGCGCTCGGCTGGGGTCGCGGTTCTTGCGACCGAAACGCATACCTAGCACCACATTCTCAAGCGCTGTGAATGCTGGGAGAAGGTTAAACGTCTGGAAAACGTAACCAATGTTGTCGGCGCGGAAGCGATCACACCCGGCTTCTGGCAGTTGCGTGATATCCAAGCCTGCGACTTCTACGCTGCCCGAATCGGGCCGACGGATGCCAGCGATGACGTGCAATAATGTGGTTTTGCCGCAACCGCTGGGCCCAATGAGAACCATCTGCTCCCCTTTGGCCATCTCAAATCTCGGCACGTCAAGGATGCCGATCTTGGTTCCTCCGGGTTCGACAAATGACTTCTTGATATTGCTCAAGCGTAGCAAAACAGCATCCCTCACGAACAAGGTCGCCTATTGCCACAAGGCGAGGAGCCGCGACGATAATCGACCAACCGAAGGTTAGTTGGAAGGTTCCGTTCTAGCTCGGACGAAAATCGTTTCGGCTGTGATCTGCAGCAAGTTCATCCCCTGCACGACCTCGCCTTTCCCTTCAATCACAACGGTGTCTCCGGAGCGAACCTGGAGCAGCTCACGCGCGTCAAAAGCTAATGGTTCTCCTGTTTCGCCCACGAATTGCACAGCGGCGGCCGGCCCTCCGGCGTTTTTCTCTTTGCAGAACGGGCAGTCGGGATTCTCACAGTGGCTTTCCGTGCCAACCTCTTCGATAAAAAAAGCAGCTTGCCCTGCAACGAATGCTTCACTCTCGTCAGACAGAATCTGCGCAACGACAGAAACGTCGGGGTTACTTCCGACACCTTCTTTTGCAACGGCAATCGTCGTTGCGCCAGATGGCTCAGCCTCGATCGATAACTGCTGCCGAAGCTCAGCAATCTGCGGATCTTCAGAGGAACAGCCGACAAGCAGCACCAGCGACAAAACGGGAAGGCAAATTGAAAGCTTGTTCCATTTGGTGGCAGCCATTGTGTTGACTCCTGACTTCCAGATGAACATTTGGATACACGAACGATCCGATAGCCATGGTAGCTACCAAGGGGCCAAGCGTACACCCAACGGTCCTGGCGCTGACCCATTTTCCTACTCGTGCTACACGCTGCAATTCTTGCTGCGGCGGAAATTCATGGCAACTTGCTTGACCAAGCCAAATGCCGGACCCCAGACCGTTCATTCTCTCGTCATTATGGCAGTGGGGACCACATTGTAAATGATAACGAAATGCATTTGCAAAACATTTACATTTGTGCTTGTGGAGATTCGCCCCGTCTTGCCCCCAAGTGGGTCCTCTTGGAATGCGAGATTTATCTCTTTATCGGGCTCTTCATAAGCTTTTTTGCCTGCGCTGTCACCTCGGAATGTGTCCCCGATGAGACCGAGTGCGGAGAAAGACTGATCCGTATCCCAAAAGGTCGCATTGTGACTGCACGTGGTTCACGGTGGAACGACTAGGTTCGAGCGGAAAGGGCTTGATCCACGTCTAAGTTCCAGCGTGGAAATGGATCCTGGAAGTGTTTCCAAGCCTCAATTCCTGCCGAGCACTCTTCGTCTGTCAGCAAGCACTCCTGGAGCGAATCGTAGGTGCCGATCTCGTCCATCCCGATACCGATGAATACTAATTCTTGTCGGCAATCCCCAACCTCTGGGTGCCATTTTTTCTCTAGCTCGGTTTGAAAATCGGGGGATTCCGGCCAATGCTCACGCGGAACAGCCGCCCACCAGAAACCGCCGAAATCCAGCCGCGCCACACGCCCGGCCTGTGACCAAACTCCGATCTTATCCAGTCGACTACAAAGCCAGAAAAACCCTTTACTGCGCAACACACCATCCCAATCTTGGTTGAGACGGTCGTAGAAACGCTGCGGGTGAAATGGACGCCTCGCCCGGTACACAAAACTGCTGACGCCGTACCTTTCCACTTCGCTGGCTCCATCGCCGCGCAGTGTCAGCTGCCAACCCTTGCTCTGTTTGGCGATTTCAAAATCAAAGCGTCCCGTGCCCATAATCAGTGATGGTTCGACACAACCAAACGATGCATGCAGCTTGAGGGCGTGCGGATTCAATTGGTCGATGAAGCCTTCTATCGCCGCCAGCGCACCCGGATCAATCAAGTCCGTTTTGTTCAACACGATGACGTTTGCAAACTCGACTTGTTCAGTCAGAAGATCGGCGACAGTGCGCGGGTCATCTTCTGTTGCTGCCTGATCGATGCTCTTCAAATCCTTGCCGATTCGAAGATCTTCCAGGAAGTTAGCTGCATCAACCACGGTGACCATGGTGTCCAACTCGGCGATCTCCGAAAGCGCCGTTCCGTCGCCAACCGCGAACGTGAATGTATCCGCGACGGGAGCCGGCTCAGAAATGCCTGTCGATTCGATCAGCAGATAATCAAAGCGGCCGTCCCTGGCCAAAGCTGCGACTTCGGCAAGAAGGTCCTCGCGTAGTGTGCAGCAGATGCATCCATTCGTCATCTCCACCAGTTTCTCTTCCGTTCGACTCAAAGCCGCTTTGCCGCCCACGATAAGTTGAGCATCAATATTGACCTCGCTCATGTCGTTGACAATCACAGCGACGCGCAATCCAGCCCGATTGGCAAGCACATGATTGAGGAGCGTGGTCTTGCCGGCTCCGAGAAATCCAGACAGTACAGTCACAGGCAGTTTTTTCACTGCGTCCCCGCTGGGATGGTGTATCGTTTGAGTGTTTGCCTTAGTGGTTGAGCCTGATGCTCCCAATCTTGACGGCTAAGAAACCGCCATGCGGCCACCGTCTTCTCGGCGCGGACGAAGGGCCGTAGCCATGTCTCCACACATTCACGGCGATAAGCGAGGCCTACGGTGGAATGTACCCAGGTCTCATAGTTGGCTATCCACAGCAGAGACGATTTCCAGAGTTTGCGAGCGCGTTGCCACTGTGGTCTGCCTTGTGGCCGAGCAAAGACAGGTAGTTCGTCAGGCCAGTGTATTTCCAGTGAGAGCGACTCGACGGGAGCCCACTTCGGACAAAAGTCAAAGCGGTCGAGATAAAGACCTCCGAGCTCACGGCATCCGAAGAACATGCCAAAACCCCACAGTGACACGTGCAATCGATCTCGGTCCAGCCGATAACACGTGGACCGATCTTCAGTACCGTGGTCTCGATAGCGTTCAAAGCCAAACGCCATCAACAGATTCCCATCGGGACGCTCCACATCCCTTCCCCAACACCAGACCTGTTGCTCCATCAACCTTCCGCCAAATCTGCGAACTGGGCCAGGCATGCACCATCCCTGGCCGGCGCGCGCTGATTTTGGTCGGCGATGCCTCGCTGAGGCAGATTTAATCATGAGGTTGATTCCGGGGCGCGGCATCGTGGCATCAACGCTCGGAAATCCTCGCCGATCGCTTCGCCGAGCATTCGCCACGCACTAGCTGTTTCCTCAGCCGGTACGATTGATCGCTTGCCGTCATCCCACTCAAGCAACGTCGATCGGCGGTAATCAATTCCCAGCCGTTCGACGATGGTCACCTCATAGTTCCGTATCCAATCGATCAGATCTAAGGTCAATGACACACAAGCAGTTTGCTGCGAGTCCTTGGGAGAGCTCAGCTTTGGCAGGTCCGCACGGGACCAGGGTGGGCACCTTAGTGTCGCATGTGTCGTGTATTTCGGTCGAAACTCATAGCGCGGCAGAAAGACCCCACCGCTCTCACGATCTCCATAGAACACACCAAACCCCCGCAACACCACGCATCTCCCAGGCGGCAGCTCCAGAGAATAAACGCTGGAACTGCCCTCACGCTCCGCGGGTGGCTCGATGCGGTCAAAGCCGATCTCCAGCAGCCAATTGCCTTCTGGCCGCAGAATATCACGCCCCCAGCACCACACTTGTTGGCTTAGCAAGCTCACCGCACGCTCAATGAGTTCACATTCCGTGCTTTGCTGATCCATTGTTTGAAGCGCTACCGACATCTCAATCAGCTTAGGGAGCGTGCGATCCATCCGTCGTATCGGAGGAATCTTCGGTATCGCCGAGATCTTCCGTTTCCGTGTTCTGCGACCAGCCACTAATGTGGTCGTTGGTCTCGGATAAATCATCCAAGAGTTGGCCAACGTCGACGTCTTTGTTCGCTCGAAATGTTGCGGTCGTCGTGGAGGGATCTGTTTCCAGATCGAAGATACCTTCAACTTTGGTCAATTCTCGTCGGACCGACGAGGCACAACCCTCTCAGCACATGTTGGGGAGGTTCAGGAAAACTATTTGAAATTCACCGTCTTCGCTCATTCTCGGCGTGAACGAAGTGGCAACCGTTTCCGCTGGGTTTCCGGCAGCAATCTGACTGTCACCTGTAGCATCGACTGGAACGTTGGCGCCCGTGTCCGTCTTTTTCGGCTCCTCCCCACAACCGGCGATGACTGCAACACCCAAACCAATCAAGCTGAGCACAACCAAGTTCTGTGAAACTCTCATGAATTTTCTCCCATAGCTAAAAGACGTTCTTGTTGCCCGTACGACCGGTTCAATCTTTCGGTTCTTAGTTTGATGAGGAAGCATCAATCACAACAGGGCAGCATGTGACTACGAAGGATTCGGCGATCATCGGTCAGTCTCTGGAGCCGCAATCGATGCAATGTTAGCTAGCAACCACGCAGACGCGGCACAAATCTGCAACCAATCACCACTGGAACTGATCCCGTATGCCAAGACGCTAGCAATCCAGCAAACGCTGGCAACGGTCTGTCCGAGCCATTCTAAACGCAGCATCCTTGCGAGCCGAACTTGAATCACGCCGGACGCGATCCCCTTACCTGAGGTCTCGCTTGGAAGCGCGGTGGTCGCTCTTTCTGCGGTCGCTATGTCATTCCTCGTCAACATACCGCGCACTCCTCCCCGCAGCAGGAGAGATCGTCCAGGTACATGCCCCACTGGCGATACGTTTCCAATCCTTCCGCTGGTAGGCCAAGCGAAGTCGCGATTGCTTTTGCAACGACGGCGAAACGCTGGCGATATTTGTAGATAAAACAAAAGACGTGATTGTCATGACGAACAGCAGGGCCGCAGAGAAACATTCCCGGCACGATGGTCGACTCATCGTGCTCGCTCAAAAACGGAAAGCCATCGTCACGTTGTTCAAACAAATCCGCGACCAGTTTGTGACTACCCTCAAAACCACCTGCCATCAGCGGTGGAACGCGGGATTGAAAGCGCCGTCCGTCCTCCGTTGTGACTTCATACATGTCGTCCACGCGAGCAACGGAGTTGATTGGCGTTTCCGGAAATAACTCTACGTGTTTCTCAAACCAATCGTGTTTCATCCGTTCTTGCGAATACGTAGATAACGCGACACTGGGATCGGAGGTTTCTGCTTTCCACGGACAGCCTTTGTCGAACAATCGTACCCGTTTGTCTCGATACGTCAGATGGTATGCCGCGTCGACCCCACTCTCGTAGCCACCGATGATGATGAAGTCGTCTCCATCAAGGTCTTCATAGCTAGGAATTGTCGCGGTATGCCGACAGAGTTCGCCTCCGGCGAAACCGTTCAAACTCGGATACTGAAATTCGCCGGCAGCCCAGATGACATGCATAGCTCGCAAGGCACCGTCAGCCGTGTCGATGTGGAATTCGTCACCGACTTTAGCAATTCGGTTCACATCGGTGTGCTCGCGTACCGGAAGCTCAAAGTGCTTTGTGACTGCCCGCAGAAAGAAAGCGTACTCGACGCCGGATGGATGCTCGACCTCCAAACTGAAGGCAGGCGAGACACCAATCGCGATCGAGTTCAGATCGAGCATACCAATCGAGTTGCTCGGAAATGAGGGTGTGATGAATCGAGTCTCGGCTGGCCATGCGGCGAATGACGCTCCAACCGTGTGACGCTCGAGCACGATGAAGTTCTCAATTCCCGCATGCCTGAGGGCGATGGCTACGCCCACGCCCGCAGCGCCACCGCCAACGACAGCGACGTCATAGACCTTGGCATTCGTCGAGGTCTTCATCAGGCGATATCCTCGGTTTCGAGTTCGATTGGCGGTAGAGGATCTTCAAAATTCGACCAGACACCGGGGCCCTGAGCGAACTCGAGATCGTTCACCAAGCATTGATCCAGGATTCTCTCGATGCCCTGCTGATCTAAACCCTGCCCAATGAACACCAGTTCCTGATGGCGATCCCCATGCTCACCGAAGGAATTGGAGCGAATTTCCGCAACCAGTTCCTCATCGTCCGGCCACTCCTCTTCTGGAGCTGCCGCCCACCAGAATCCGGCTGGATTCAAGCGTATTGAACATCCCGCCTGCGACCAGTCGTATGCCCAGTCATGGCGAGATGCGATCCACATCAAACCCTTGCTGCGGAGCACACCGGAGAACAAGCCGTCATCAAGATCGCCGTCGAGGACTTCACTCAGTCGCTTCGGATGGAAAGGACGGTCACGACGATAGACAAAACTGGAGATGCCGTACTCTTCCGTCTCGGTTTGCTCTTCCCCTCTTGGCACGGCCAACCACTCCGGCATTCCTTCCGCCTCAGCCAACTGAAAACGGCCGGTTCCCAAGATCGTGGATACCGGAACGCGAGCTTCCGTCGCGTGCAAGATCTCGGCCTTCGGATTAAGTCGCCTAATGATTTGTTCCAATAGTTCCAAGTCGTACGGCGAAACGAGGTCCGTTTTGTTGATGACGATCACATTTGCAAACTCAACCTGGTCGACTAGCAAGTCAACGATGTTGCGATCGTCTGTGTCGTCCAACCCCATCCGTCGATCCGCCAAATCATCCCACGAGCCGAAATCCTTCATGAAGTTCCCGGCATCGACAACGGTCACCATCGTGTCTAGTTGAGCGATTTTCGACAGACTATTCCCTTCTTCATCCTCGAAGGTGAATGTCTCAGCGACGGGCATCGGTTCGCTGATCCCTGTCGACTCGATGAGCAAATAATCGAACCTGCCTTCGCCAGCCAACCGCGCGACTTCGACGAGCAGATCCTCACGCAACGTGCAGCAAATGCAGCCGTTGGTCATCTCGACGAGTTGCTCTTCCGTTCGAGAGAGATTCGCACCACCGTCGCGTACCAAGGACGCGTCGATGTTGATCTCACTCATGTCATTGACGATCACGGCGACGCGCATTCTTTCGCGGTTCGCCAAAATATGATTCAGCATTGTCGTCTTGCCAGCGCCGAGAAAGCCGCTCAGCACCGTGACCGGCAGGCGGGACTGACTCGGTGGTGATCCAGGCTCTTCCATGGGTAACTCCACAGTTCGGTCAATGACGAAAAAGGGACCTTCTTTGGAACTGGCGATTCCGGAACGGGCATCGATTGAATCGCCACCGGCTGGCAATCGCTCACTCTTTTTATCCGCTCGTTGTTGCAACTAATATACAATTGCAATTGAATTGCAACAAGAGGACCGGCGAATTGAGGATAGGCTCCCGTGACCTTCCCCCTTTAACCGAATCCAGGCCGTGAGTGATAAACTCACGGTTTTGGACCTTGAAAGGGAGGAAGGTCATGGCACGAAAGCGATTCACGGTCGAGCAGATTATCTCGAAGCTCCGCGAAGCGGGAGGTTAAGTTGTCCCAAGGCCTGACGGTAGGCCGAGTCTGCAAAAAGCTGGGAGTGACGGAGCAGACGTATTATCGCTGGCGCAAGGAGTACGGTGGCATTCGTACTGATCAGGCGAAGCGTCTCAAAGAGCTCGAGAAAGAGAACACCCGGCTGAAGCGGTTGCTGGCCGACGCGGAACTCGACAAGGCCATTCTGCGCGAG
>JALCBR010000095.1 GCA_028066245.1 Pirellulales bacterium
CTTAAACCGTCTTTGGGTATCGTCGCGCTCCACTTTGAATTGCAACGATGGTCGAAGACCACCTGCCGGCGAAGCACACAATGTGCTCCGCCGGCCTGTGTCCCCACTTGTCAAGAATCGAAAGCCCTTGACGGATTCAACCTTCAGCGCGTCATGCTAGTAGTTGTTGACATCGACAACCACGCCGTCGCGGATTCCGTTGAGGTTGATGAATGTCGGATGATCAATCGAGTTGCGGATCGGACGAACCGAAGCGTCACCCACCGCAAACTGGGTGATCTGCGGGTGGGGGCTGCTAAACCTAAACCACTCGACATTCCCAATCTGATTCCAAATTGGCCATTTGCTGTACAGACGCATGGTTCCCATCCAGGTTGCCGACAGATCCCATTGCCTGTTGTCTGTTTGATTCCCCATATACTCCCCGATGGCCAGCGTGTTGCTGGTGCCATCAAGGACATCAGAGAACTGCAAACGGTGTCGGAGCGTAAACATGCCTTGATTGAAATCACCGAAGGTGCCGTTGACGTCTTCGGTTTCATTCCAGCCCGATCCAGCACAGGCGATGTAGGTACTGGTTCCTGAATCACGGGAACGCCAGCTTGTGGAATAGAATGTCCAAATGGTCACGGCGTCAGGGTAGATGCCAAATCGCCAAATCTTGTTGGAGGCGTCATTGATCGCCGGATCAACTGAGGGGCAGACGTAATCGGAGAAACGAGCTTGCGATGCTGCTCTGGCGCTTCCGCTCCAGGCCCAGGCGAACCTGAACCTCTCGTCTTGTTCAAACCAGTCGGGGTAGAAGACCCTGTAGGTCATAGTGGAGTTCTGTTGTTCCATGTACGGCTGGACATGGTTGAACACGCCGGTGAAGAACTTTCCGTGCCCGGTGGGCAGATAGCCCCACACATCGTGATGGTTGTGGATTGCCAGGCCGATATTATGGAGCTTGGCGGAACAATCCATTCGCCGTCCGGCTTCGCGAGCGGCTTGAACGGCTGGGAGCAAGAGAGCGATCAAAATGCCGATGATGGCGATCACCACCAGCAATTCGACCAACGTAAAACCACGCTTTTTCATAGGAAATCCCCACACAATGAGAAATCTGAAGAAAAATCAATCTACCGCGGCAACGGCAGGACGCATGATTGGCAAGTTTTTTTACAGCTGTCCCAGCCGCAGTGTTCGAGTTAATTTTTCCATGTTTATAAAAAACAATAATAATTAACTTCCCAGATATCGAACGCCATAAAACAAATATCTTGGATGTAACTAACAGAAATATCACTAAATGATAATTATTTATAAGGTTATGGAATTAGATCCAAAGAGGGGGCAATATTGCTTCCACCCCATTGGAAGTAGAAGACGTCCAGTGAGTAAAGATACAATTTTTCCCGTCAAACCGGCTGAGTCAGATAGAGTCAAATTAAAATTATAAATTATTGAAAATTTGTTTTGTTTCAAAACGCGTCGGATCTGGCCCAAGCGACATGTTCAATGTCGTGTCCTGCGGGCTTGCGGTACCTCTCGTCACACGGGGGAGCTATCTGCCCCACAGCACACGGCGTCAAGCGTCCACAAGTCCTCTCCGTGGCCCTAGGATGCCAAAAAGGTATCAAGGAACGGAGTATCCGGTCTTTCACAGCATTGCTGTCACTGCGCTGCCGGGCGTGTTTCCCGTTCCATCGATTGCCCTTTGTGGCAATCCCCACCGCTGGTACATTTTTCCAGCACCTTTATGCGCGATGGATCGCGCTGATCGGTCATGGAGGATGCCATGAAGGTTCTGGCCCTGACGGAAGGCCCGAATCACGTCTGCTACCGTTACCGCATCGAGGCGTTCGCCTCTGCGCTGGCGGAACGGGACTGGACGTTGGAATCATTGCCGCTGGACCCTAATACGTTTGGGCGCAATGCACAGCTGCGCGCCGCCGCGGGTGCGGACGTCGTGATCCTGCAGCGAAAGCTGTTGCCTGTCTGGCAGCTTCGCATGCTCCGGCGGTCGGCCAAGATCCTTGTTTATGATTTTGACGATGCGCTCTTCCACCGCGACAGCTACAGTCGCAAGGGTCCGCTGAGCTGGGCTCGGTTAGCACACTTTTGGGCAACCATCTACGCTGCGGATGCCGTTACTGCCGGCAACGTCTACTTGCGCGAACAAGCGTCCGCCTATATCGACCCAGCCCGGGTTTACTTGATGCCAACCTGTATTGATCCAAGCTTGTACCCACTGGCGGATCATGCACGCCGTGGGAGGGACGTCCAACTTGTTTGGATTGGCCAGCACAGCACGCTGGCAGGTTTGTATCTTGCACAAGAATCCCTGGCCGCCTCTGCACGTGTTTTGCCTGGCCTGGAGCTGCGCGTGATCTGCAACCGTTTTCCACAATTGGATGGCGTGCAGGTGATTCCGCGACAATGGTCACAGGCTACGGAAGCTAAAGAAGTGGCCGACGCCGATATCGGGATCAGTTGGTTGCCGGACGATAGTTGGAGCCCTGGCAAGTGCGGGCTTAAGGTCCTGCAATACATGGCGGCGGGGCTGCCAGTGGTTGCCAATCCTGTTGGCATGAACCGAGAGATGGTCATCGACGGCAAAACCGGATTTCTGGCAAGTTCGCCGGAAGGATGGGCGCAGGCGATCACACGATTAGCCGAATCGCCGGACCTCAGGAACAAATTGGGCGCCGCCGGCAGGAGGTTTGTCGAACAAAACTACAGTGTGAATCGCTGGGCGAAGGAGTTCGCCGCGTTGATTGACGGCTTGCCTGCCGCTGTCTCTGATCCGCAGAGACGCCGCCGGCGCGAAAGCGAAAAAACATCCCTCGCCTCAGTGTCTCGGAACAGTTCTTCTGAGCAAGCTGCCGGTGGCGCGCACTTGCCGGCTTTGGATTCGGCCGCCTTAGTGTCATCCTCGCTTGCGGAGCGCCCCCCTTGAGCCTACCAAGCGCGCGGACGAGTGTAGCTCTGATGGCCTCCATGGGGTTGCTGGCCGTCATGGCTGTTGGCTGCGCTTCACTCTGGCCCGGTCGGGATTGGTCGGGCGCAAGCTGGAACTCCGCAGCAAACACACCGGGCAAGTTCGCAATCAAACGTGACCAATTGCGGATCTATTCCGATGCGGAATTGCCGGAAGATCACCGGCTCTTTGATGACCTGATGTCGCTGCGGGATGATGTACTTTCCGAGCTGCAACTGCCGAGTTCGGAAGAAGCGATCCACGTCTACCTGTTCGACTCATCAAACCGCTTCGCGGACTTCATCGATGTCAATTATCCGTCCTTTCCCAAGCGACGCGCCTTCTTTGTGGAAACGGACCGACAATTGTCCGTCTACGCGCACTGGGGAGACCGGGTGGCAGAAGACCTACAGCATGAAGTTACCCACGGCTATCTGCATTCCGTCGTCCCGCGCATTCCGCTGTGGTTGGACGAGGGGTTGGCGGAGTACTTTGAGACCCCGCGCGGCGAGGCGGGCCTCAACGCTCCACACGTTGAAGACTTGGGCTGGAAGTTCCGCGGTGGTTGGCGGCCCAACCTATTTCGCCTGGAGGCGCTGAACTCGGCTGCGGACATGACGCAATTAGACTACGCGGAAAGTTGGGCTTGGGCGCACCTCATGCTGCGCAGCAAGCCAGCAACCCGGCAAGTTTTGCATCAGTATCTGGCAGATCTTCGAGAACAGGGAACGACGGAACCGCTCTCCTTCCGGTTGCGAGCCATGATGCCGGCGCCGGAAGCGGCGTTGGTCCGCCACCTGGAAGCCCTGTTTGAAGCCGCACGTATGGCCAGAAGCGGTAACAGTACCAAAGTCCACTGATAGCAAGAGCCAACTCATGCTCTCCTTTGGCATCGCCGTTGCCAGCGGTGGATCACTAGCCCCAGTGCCAGCACTCCGGCAATCGCCACCGTGATTGACACCACAGGATTTGTGTCCATTCTTGGACCAAGCATCACGCCGTTTGTGGCCAGCCGGATTCCTTGTTGAGGCCCTGCCGGACCATCGATCATCGCATCATATTTGTTGCGATGATTGCGGCGTCCTGGCATACGAAAACTCTGGAAAGTGAGGTTCTCCCGAGACAGCGTGTCGCGAGGGAAATCTCCGTCAACAACTGTCAGTGTCATTCGACGTAGCCATTCCAGCGCATCCTCATACGCGTCGAGTTCATCTCCTTCAATTGGTTTGGTGTCATACAGGGGCGATACCTTGGCGTCATCCAACTTCAAACTTGCCGAGATGAGAGCCAACTGGTTCCCTTGCTTCTCGAAGGAGTGCAGCAGCTCTCGGCGACCAATTGCCAGCAGATCAGATGCGAACAGACGCTTTGCCAGTCCGTTGTGTGGCACCGGGTCTCGCGCGGGCTTGGCTTTTGCCAACAGGTCTTGAGTCAGATTCTCAACGCGACCGGCGACCAACGTTCCGTTGGCAATCCTTCCGTTCTTGATCTTTCCGCCAATGATGCGGACGGGCAGCAGTTCCGTAAGGTTGTGTAAGAGTTGTTTACCGGCGACCTGCCGCACGACATACTCTTCGGGAATGTTGCGAATCGCCTTCGGCCCTTTGGTCAATAAGTAGACCACGTTCCGCATTTCACCGGTATTGAACGCGGAAAGTCGCATGGGAACGACGAGCTCTTCGGAGTAGAAGCGAAACCCCATCGCTTGCACGTGTCCAACAAAGCCTGCTCTCGAAGGTAGGTCGGCATTGATGGAACGCTGTCCAGGCTGTGGATCAATCGTGGTTTTGGCCGCGACGCGCGTCTTCACGGCGACAAATCCCCATTGCTCTTCAATGTATTCATTGCACACCTTATCCATGCCATTGGGATAGCGGTAGCCATGATCGCTCATCCAGGCATTGAGCGATTCCGCGCTCCCGGCTGCTAGGACAGCAACTTCGTACATCCCGATAGCCTCTTCTTTGATGACCTTGACTTCATCCTTCGAGATGACGCCCAATCCGCCGAAGCCGTCGTGACGCCCCTTGGGCGGTGCAAGTCCACCACCACCGAAACCGCCGCCGCCAAAGCCGCCTCTGCCCTGGAGTTGAGGAGTCAGGTTGATGGTGACTTCCGGCGGGTCGATGGCTGCGACAATATGATGGAAGATCCTATCGTCCACCTTGCGGATTTCCGGTGGTTGAGGAAACGGAATCAACATGCCGAAATCTTCGACTCGACCGCGGAAACCAGGTCGCAGTACGAGGCTGGCCACACCACGATCGAAACACACATATGTCCGCTGAATGTCGACACGCTCAATGCCGGCGGTGGAGCGAATTGGTGGAACCATGCCACACGGGTCAGCGACGACCGGAGTGCCAACGATGAACACCATGATGGACAAAGCCAGCACCAATGTGCCGGCGACTAACCTAAAGATGCCTGGTCGGATGTTGTCGAGCGTGGGAGGTTGCATGGTCTGTCCCCTTGGATGCTTAAGAAACTAAGTTTCGATCCCAGTTTGTTCGTTATTGCGCGTCGGCAAATGAATCTTCTCCTGAATTTCATGGTATCGTCTGTTGAACTGAATGGCACATAAGTCCCCGCTGAGTCGGCACTTGTGGGAAGTCTGTGAAGGAAATCCGCCACGAGCTGGCTGGCCACTGGCCAATCTCGCCAAAATCCCTATATTGGCGAGTTTCTGCCCGCCCGTTGTCGCCTTGTCGACGGGCGGTTTCTATTTTTCCGGGGACAAGCTCTCTCAGTCCAGAGCACGCGTTTGCCTATGTCGCCTGTCACTGCCAAGTCTGCTGATCCGCACAAGGCGTTAACCAGTGAGCGTGTGTTGGTACTGGACTTTGGTGGACAAACTACGCAACTGATTGCGCGACGCGTCCGCGAGGCAAACGTGTATTGCGAGATCGTCCGGCACGATATCAGTGCGGACCGCATCCGTCAGCTTGCCCCCAAGGGATTGATCCTCTCCGGCGGCCCGGCCAGCGTCTATGCTCCCGGTGCTCCCAAAGCAGATCCAGAAATCTTCTCATTGGGGATTCCTGTTCTCGGTATCTGCTATGGCCTGCAATTGGCGTGCGATGCTTTGGGCGGAGAGGTCAAGCACTTTGAGGCCCGTGAGTTTGGCAGGGCTCACTGCCAGATCTCCGCTAACGGAGATCCGCTATTTGTCGATGTGCCGGAAGAGACCGACGTTTGGATGAGCCACGGCGATCAGATCGCCAGCATGTCTGAAGACTTCGAACCTCTGGCGCGCACCAAGACTTGTCCTATTGCAGCAGTTAGGCATCGCAAGCAGAAACTGTACGGACTTCAGTTTCACCCAGAGGTGACGCACACCCCAATTGGCCGGCGGTTGCTGAGCAACTTTGTGCTCAACATTTGCGGTTGCCAGGGTATGTGGCGGATGGAAAACTTCGCGCAAGAGACGGTCAAGCAACTTCGCGAACGCATCGGTGACGCCCAAGTGATCTGCGGTCTTTCCGGAGGAGTTGATTCTTCCGTGACCGCGGCACTGCTCTATCAAGCCATCGGTCCACAGCTCTCGTGCATTCTTGTCGATAACGGACTGCTGCGAAAAGATGAAGCGGGGGTGGTGATTGAAGAGTTCACCAAACATTTCAAGACTGACTTGCACGTAGTCTCTGCAGAAGAGCGCTTCCTAGGAGCTCTGGTTGGTGTGATTGATCCGCAAGAAAAACGCAGGATCATTGGTCATCAGTTTATTGAGTGTTTTTCCCAAGAGGCTGAGAAGATTAAGAACGCTCAATTTCTCGCGCAAGGGACGCTCTATCCTGATGTGATCGAGAGCGGCGCCGCCAAAGATGGTCCGGCAGCAACAATCAAGTTGCACCACAATGTTGGCGGTTTGCCGGATGAGTTGGAGTTTGAACTCATTGAGCCGCTGCGGGATTTGTTCAAGGATGAGGTTCGCCAGCTAGGACTGCAACTTGGACTGCCGGAAGACATCGTTTGGCGTCACCCATTCCCTGGTCCAGGATTGGCTGTTCGCTGTTTGGGGGAAGTCACTCGCGATAAGCTGCAGACACTCCGCGCGGCGGACGCAATCGTGATTGAAGAAATCAAGTCTGCGGACCTGTATCGCGAGACATCCCAAACCTTTGCGGTGCTTCTGCCATTACAGTCTGTCGGTGTGATGGGTGATGCGCGGACATATGAAGGAACCATTGCCGTCCGCAGTATCAACACTGACGACTTCATGACCGGCGATTGGTCGCGCCTTCCGCATGAGGTCTTGGCGAAGATCAGCACGCGGATCATCAACGAAGTCAAAGGCGTTAATCGCGTGGTCTACGACATCAGCAGCAAACCGCCAGCGACGATTGAATGGGAATAGTGGCAGAGATTGCTTCTCAGCATGCATTTGATTCTGGCCGAACCGTGCCTGGGCGAACATTTCAATAGAAGTCAAACAGAAATAACCACAATCTTCTGTGGCAACGGTGAATCTTGCAGCTTGTGCGAGAGGGAAACAACGTTGCGGAAGCGAATCCTCTGCAGCTCGTAACGTATAATTGATGTGCTGGCGCTGCGCGCAGGTGCGGCGCCGGCCATCCGCAGTTGAACCTTGGTCGTCCCCCTTGGTTGTGGGCGGATGCAAGTCACGTTGACCCGTTTTGCTGCTTCGGCCTACCATTTTACGGCGTTGTTGTTTGAGTACTCCGCAGCGAACGGCCAAATTGCAGCGACGGACTATCTGTTCCCGTTCTGATCTTCGCCCCAATGAGGGACTCCGCGATGCGAAGTCCGCCTCGAAAACGGTTTCCGATTTTCACCTGCGCGGTGTTATTGCTCCTGGGAGCGATCGCCTATTGGGCGTACAACGCCAGCCAGGCCGCGCCGGAGTTCTACCGTCAGGCACTCGCGGTTGATCGGGAGATTCAAGTGGTCGCCAGCGACGAAATGCTGCATCAGGCCACCGCGCTCTACAATGACGTCCAGAAGGTTGGAGATTGGGAAGCTGTCTTCACCACCGATCAGATTAACGGCTGGTTAGCTGTGGACATGCAGGAGAATCATCCAGACTTGCTGCCCAAGTATGTGTATGAGCCGCGTGTGTTCATCGATGAGACAGGGATGAAGTTGGGCTGTCGATATGAGTCCAAACGCATATCGACCGTCTTCTCACTGGAGATGGACACCTACCTGGCGGAAGAGAATGTGATCGCGATGCGGATTCGCAATGCCAAGGCAGGCGCATTGCCCTTGCCTCTCGATAAAGTCTTGGATGGAGTCGCCGAAGGAGCGCAGCGCCTGAAGCTTAAGATCGAGTGGCAAACGATCGAAAATGACCCCGTGGCGATGATCACCGTCGCCCCGCCTCGAAGTTCTGAAGACCTGAAGGTCACCGTCACGCATCTGCAACTTCGTGATGGCGAAATCTACGTCGCCGGCACGACGAATGCAGCCAATCGTGCACGCCTGGACGCGGCTTTCTCGCCTTCAAAATTCATCCGTTCCAAGTGAGTCGCCAGTGCGCTTGTGAAAGGGATTTCTGCGGATCGACTTCGATGCCAATGGGCGTCAGAGGATCTAGCGTCTTGCGTTCCAGGCTCAACCTGCCGCACAGTTTTGTTCCGTAAAGATGGGCGGTGATTTTAGTCAATTGCCCATTGCGTTCGGTCGATTCCAGCACTCGGCATTTTCCGCCCTCAATCCGTGTGACTTTTCCACGGCCACCTGGGATTTCCCCTTCGTAAGAGAGATAGGCGGCGCGATGGTCCGGCAGCCTGATGCAGGCTAGCCCTTGGGACATTGATGCCAGCAAGCTCTCAGAATGTGGGTCCGCGAACTCTACGTTCGCCGCCTCGGAGCTGAGCAATGGAGACACCGCAAGAGCCCAGGTCCAGAGTGTTCGTTCATCCCCGCCCCCGGAACCGGCTTTAGCCGGGTCTTCAATCATCAAATCCCAATGGCTGGGACGAGCAGCGCCCGGCAGAGTTTCGTGATAGAGCACAACGAAGGACATGATCAATGGCGCCGTGCCTTTCGACGCTACGGCTGTGCGTTATTATGGCGATGAATGCCCGCACGCTCATGGCACAGGCATCTAAGCACTCCCGCCGAACCTCTCACCTCTATGTCTGAGTTTACCACCGTTGCCAAAGTCGGCGAGATCCCCACAGGGGGTGCGAGAGCATTCTCGCTGGGTGATGCCATGGTGGCCATCTTTCATCGTTCCGGCGACGAATACTTCGCCATCGATGACTTTTGCCCTCACATGGGCGCGTCGCTTGCCGAAGGAACGGTGGAAGGGACGGTCGTCACCTGCCCTTGGCATGCATGGCGATACGACATCTGTAACGGGACGTGGAAGGACAACCCGCGCGGCCCAGGTGTAGCGAGCTATGAAGTCCGCGTCTCAGGTGACGAGATCCAAGTGCGCGAGAAGGGCCCGCCGACCGCAGAGGCCTGATTGTACGCGGACGGAGATGATCTTGCATCGTGGCTATCGCTCCGGCGCAAACCACTTGACGTCTTCTTCGTCGTTCATAAACAGGAAGAGTGTTTCTCGCAAACCCTCATAGTCTGCGCCGTACAAGTAAGCCAAACGGCTCGGGTCGTTGAGCAAGAAATCACGCCGGGCGTCCGTTACTGTCTTTCCGCCCAACCCCGTCTGGTAGTCGTAGCGTTCGATTTCGACAACGTAGAAGACTGTTTCAGGCTCATTGGGGGCAACACCCGTTTCTCCCTCTTCCAGCGAGAATGTTGCTTCCATGAAACTACTGCCAACTCGTTCCAGGTCGTCGATTGCGGTCTCTCGATACGGAGGGCCAAGCTGGCTAAACAGTTGCTGAATCATTTGGGGATCGAACATCCCCGGATCATAGATCTGAGTGACCCACGTAAACGGCGCCAGGTAATTGACTTTGTTGTCGTCCGTGGCGAATTCCTTCAACACCTTGCCGTCTTTGCATGCGGCAGCGATTTCCTCAGCTTTCTCCTTTGCCAATTCGCGAGCTTTGCCGAGTCTCCAGGCTTCGACAACATGCTCATTCACTTCGCTTAGCCCCTCAGGCGTAAAGGCTTTGCGTTCCTTCGTTTTCCAGACGAGGAAGTTGTTTCCATCTGCGTCGCTGCCTTCGCTGGCGTCAAACGGATAAGTCCCTCCGCCAAAGATCGTCTGGAATAACGCCTGGGCTCCATTTCCGACCATGACAGAAATCCCCTGCAACTCCTCAATTTCAGCGAACTCAAATTGAGTCATGTCTTCTGCAGTATCGGTCACGAACTCCAAGCCGTGGAGCTGCGCGAGGTTGGCAACTTGCGTCTCAACGTCTTGACGGCGGGGAGCCGTATTTGGATCCGGAACGTCATCTTCTGTACTGCGCCGGTTGCGGAAATTACTCAGCTCCAAGTTCATGGCATCCAATGGAGCTCGTACCGCGGCAAAGGCTTCCTCAATCCGGGTCACAGCGCGGTCATTGGCAAGCTTGTCCAAGATCTCCTTGCGAACTTTCCAGAACGGATCGAATTCCGGGTCAGGCCCATCGAGTATGTCGTTGGGAAGGCGAAATTCATCGGCGATGACTTCTACACTGCGATTGTCTTGCTCTGATTCTTCTCCCTGGGCGATTGTTTCGTCAGTGCCAGTCTGATCGACTGTCCCTTGTTCACCGGCTGCGCCTTGATTGGCATCCGTCTGGTTGGCGTCACCTTGGTTTGTGTCGCCTTGGCCGGAGGTCCCCTGTGTCGCATCGTCTTGACTGGCGTCATTTTGCAGATCTGACGTGAAGGAAATGGGGAAGAGTTCTCCTTCTCCACTCTTTCTATCATCTGTGTTTCCGCCGTCCCCACTCGCTGACGACTTTACGTCTCCTCCGCTTGCGTCATCACCACCTGCTTGATCAGCAGAAGCATCACTCTTTTGATCCCCACCCTCTTGGCCATCGCCCTCTTTCTCGGCATTATCCGTGCCTGGAACCGGATCATCGGTTGCCGTTGGCGCCACAAGCGTATCTTGCTCTGGAACAAACCCGCTGAATTGGAACTGTGTTTCCTTTTGGTTCTCGTAGTATTCCTTGAGTTCTTCCTCAGTTAATTCGCTCTCAGCTTGATCATAGAACTTCTGATACTCGGCTTTGATGTAATGCACGGTGGCACGGGCAGGCTGCGAGAACCCCGGTTCAGGACTGAACGGATTCAGAGGCGCGTTCTTGTATTGCTCGAAGAGTGCCTCCAGTTCTGCTGTCGAAGGCTCTTCCACTTGATCCAGGAAATCACTTGCATTAACCGCCAGAGCGTTGACTTTGGCACGGCGATGCAGCCGGAGGTAGTAGTCCCACAACCGCGCCGGCGAAACAACCGCGTTGCTTGGCGCCGGCAGGAACATTCTCTCCGCCTGCGCGGCCATCAACTCACGCCGCAGGGCTCGAAAGATCGTTTCACTGCTGGTTCTGAGTCTGCCGATTTCCCTTTCGATATCTGACTGCGAATGCTGCAGGAAATTGTTGTCATCAATGAAGCGGTTGATGGCGTCGTCCGAAACAATAATCCCCATTGCGTCAGCTTGTACGGCAGTGGCTTCAACGTTTACAGCTGCCCGTTCAGAAAGTGGTGGGAATACCGGGCGGCTGAAGTCTCCGCGCAGAAATCCAACAAATTGCAGCACCAGCCGTCGCTCATCCAGCAGTGTGTTCCATTGGACCTCGTTGAGTGTCTTGCCGTAAATCTCAACGACAGTTGAGCCCCGGCCTGACGATCCGCTGAAATCGCAGTCAGCGCTTGCGAAGACAAAAGCAAACATGCAGAGCACCGCCACGACAGCGATCATTGCTTTTTGTCGTTTGCGAAAAGGATCAAATGGGCTGGCCATGAAAAAACCTGCAACAGCAACGGTTGCTGCCGTAATCGAGGAGTTCGGAATAACCAGTTACGCCGGCTGAGCTTGCGGCTGCAAATGCGCCGCACAGCTTTCTGCCGCCATGACCTTGCGTCACTGCCATATTGCGACTGTGGCCAAACCGCAAGAACGGACACAGCATGCGGACCGAAACGGCACGGCGGTAAGGCCTTTTCAGCCTCGCGAGCACCTGACGAGACGAACTTCAGCTTGACAATCGCCTGGGGCGAAATGTAAGCAGTGGGCGGAGAATGCAGGTTACGCAACGCTTGCGAATTGTAGGAACGCACAGGGGAAATGCAATGGCAACTGCTGCCTACGTGCGAAGATACGTCAATCGCGGAAGTTTGGACCGTCACTTGTGACCCTTGTGCGAAAGCTTGACGCCTCAGGAGATTGGGCGATACTTCCTCCGCCCTTCATGCAACGAAGCTACCAAGGTGACGCTCAGGCCAATAACACAGAGAACAGAGATTATGTATGCCCACTGATCGGGCAACAGCAACTCACCGCGTTTTTGATTTGTAGTCGCACTTGATGACAGTATTCACGCCGCCGAACTTCGCCTAAACCCTTGATATGTGAACGGTTATGGCCAAATCAGCCCCAAAATCCATGGGAAAGTCGCTGGTGATTGTCGAATCACCCGCCAAGGCCAAGACCATCGGCAAGTACCTCGGCAAGAACTATGTGATCGAGGCCAGCATCGGCCATGTCCGCGATCTGCCCGAGGGCAAAAAGCAGGTCCCCAAGAAATTCCAGGACGAGGATTGGGCCTATCTTGGCGTTAACGTCAAGCAAGATTTTGAGCCCATCTACATCGTCTCCCCAGAGAAGCGGGAGCAGGTCCGGAAGTTGAAGGATCTGGCCAAGAATGCGGACGAACTGTATCTGGCAACGGATGAAGACCGCGAGGGAGAGGCCATCAGTTGGCACCTCCGGGAGGTGCTCAACCCCAAGGTGCCGGTCCGCCGGATGGTCTTCCACGAGATCACCAAGGAAGCCGTCCAAGAAGCTCTCAACAATCTGCGGGAGATTGACAGCAATCTGGTTCGCGCTCAGGAAACCAGGCGGATTCTTGACCGGCTGTACGGCTTTGACGTCTCACCGCTGCTGTGGCGAAAGTTGGGGGGAATCGCTCGCAGCGCCGGACGCGTCCAGAGCGTGGCTGTACGGATGGTGGTGGAACGCGAGCGGGAGCGGATGCGGTTCATCCGTTCGGAATACTGGGACTTACTGGGCACTTTTGCCAAACAAAATGCCAATGCACCCTTCGATGCGGGGCTGACAAAGATTGATGGCGTCCGACTTCCCAACGCCAAAGATTTTGACGCCGCGACAGGCAAACTCAAGAACCAGGATGTTGTCCGGCTGACAGAGACGACCGCAGCGGAACTTTGCGCGGATCTCGCCAAAGCGGAGTTCAAAGTTGCGGACCTGGAAGAGAAACCGTATACGTCTAAGCCGTTTGCCCCTTTCACAACCAGCACGCTGCAGCAGGAAGCCAACCGCAAGTTCCGTTTCACAGCTCGGCGAACGATGCAGATTGCCCAGAGTCTCTACCAGAACGGGCATATCACATATATGCGAACCGATTCCACGGCGCTCTCCAATGAAGCCGTGACCTCAGCCAGAACGCTGGTTAAGTCTCAGTACGGTGAGGACTATCTGGCTGATTCTGTTCGCGTCTACGCCAATAAGGTTCGCAACGCGCAAGAAGCTCACGAAGCCATCCGGCCGGCCGGTTCCAACTTTCCACTGCCGGCAGAACTCAAAAGCCAGATCAGCAATGACGAGTTCAAGATCTACGACCTGATCTGGAAACGAACTGTCGCATGCCAGATGAAAGACGCTAAAGGTCGTCGGATGACTCTCGGCGTTGAAGCCAAGACATCAGACGGTCGCGTTGCCCGTTTCCAAGCCAGTGGCAAGACCATCGATTTTCCAGGCTACTTGCGAGCTTATGTGGAAGGGTCGGATGATCCCAACGCGGACCTGGCTGACAGAGAAGTCGTGCTTCCCGACGTGCAAGTCGGCGAGGTGCTCGACTGCCGCAACCTCGATCCTAAGCAACACTTCACGCAGCCGCCGGCGCGATATACCGAAGCATCGCTGACGCGAACATTGGAAGCCGAAGGCATCGGTCGCCCGAGCACATACGCTTCGATTATCGACACCATTTTGGAACGCAGCTACGTCACCAAGCGAGCAACGGCCCTGGTGCCCACTTGGAACGCCATGGCGATGGTCAACCTGATGGAGCAGCATTTGCCAGAACTTGTTGATTACAAGTTCACCGCCCGGCTGGAGGATGATCTGGACTCAATCAGCCGTGGCGAATCAGAGCATGTGGGCTATCTTCGCTCGTTCTACTACGGCGATGATCAGGATGGGCTCAAGCACTTAGTCGAGACCAAACTGGGTGAGATTGACGTCCGCCAGGTCTGTCGGATTGAGTTGGCGGGACCACAGCCGGAGAACGGTGACACGGCGGAAATGTGCGTCCGTGTCGGCAAATACGGTCCGTACGTGGAAGCGGGTGATCAGAAAGGTCGCGTGCCGGACGAACTTGCGCCTGACGAAATGACCTACGAAAAGGCCAAAGAACTTGTCGAACAAGCCCAGCAGGCTGAAGAACCTCTCGGCATCTGTCCGGATACACATCGACCGGTGTTTGTCAAAGTCGGCCGTTTTGGCCCGTACGTGCAGCGTGGTACGCCAGACGATGACGAAAAGCCGGACAACGCGTCACTGCTCAAAGGGATGAAGGTTGAAGAAATTGACCTGCCAACCGCATTGGCGCTGCTAAGCTTGCCGCGCGAAGTTGGTGCTCATCCGACTTCCGGTGATGTGATCACAGCTCTCAACGGTCGCTTTGGTCCCTATATTAAGTGCGGGAGCGAGACCCGCTCGTTGCCGGCAACACTCTCACCGTTGACTGTGTCCTTGCAAGAAGCTGTCGATTTGCTTGCGCAACCCAAACAGCGCGGTCGCGGGGGCGGAACGAAGCGTGAGCCGCTTAAGAAGTTTGACAACTCGCCCGTCACTGAGAAACAAGTCCAGGTGCTTGACGGACGTTACGGCCCCTACGTCACTGACGGCGAAACCAACGCCTCGCTCCCCAAGGGCGTTCCTCCAGAAGACTTGACCTTCGACCAGGCGTTGGAACTCCTGGCTGAACGTGCCAAGATGCCCAAGAAGAAAAAGAAGGCCAAGAAGAAAGCCGCCAAGAAAACGGCGAAGAAAAAGACCGCTAAGAAGAAGACGACGAAGAAAAAGACAACCAAGAAAGCGACCAAGAAGTCTTCTTAGTTGGTTATTCGTACGTAACGGCAGCTACCCAAGAAACGTGTGCCCACTGGCTCAGTCAGTGCTGTAACACATTGGCCGTGGCGTCCCATGTATGCTGGCGGCATAAGACGGGCATTGGCAAGCCAGTGACGCGAGCAGCGATACCAAACCGAAGGACGCGATTTTTCAATTAGATGGCGACCGTCCAGAGATGGTTGGATTGATGGCTGGCGTTATCTGCCCAGTCAGCCATCAATTCGTGATACAGCCGAGTCGCTGTGTCCAGTTTCACGATCTCTTTCGACCTGGGGCGGGTGGTCACGTAGTACTGCCGGTTCTTGTGCCACCACGGTCCTTTTCGCTTTCTTCCCATTTCAATGACCTCCAAGCAAGGCTAGCTCGGTTTTCGGTCATTTACTTCTGCGGGCCGTTTTCGGGGGCTGCGGAATCGCAGAAACCCCGCAATTTGCGTAGTGGAGACGAGCGGGCTCGAACCGCCAACCCCTGGCTTGCAAAGCCAGTGCTCTCCCAGTTGAGCTACGTCCCCGTGAAAAATTACGCCGTGGTGTCCGTTAATTTAGCCACTAGTGCTTACAGACTCCAAGGGGGGTTTCTGCGGAATGGCAAGCAGATCTACGTTTCGTTAGGAAAATACTAGCCGTTCCGGGTTGATTCCCGTTCACTGAACACGCTACCCACGCGCGACCGTTGGGCGAAGTCCGACCGATCTTGCTCGCCGCTCTTGATTCACGCGTCGCATCCGCGACTCTGAACACTCGAATCGCAAAGCGACCGCTTTGGTTCCTTTCCCCTTGAGTTATGCGCAGCCAACACCTGCTGACGGAACTCGGCGGAAGACATCGGCAACCTCCTTGTTAAAAGGCGTCGCCCAACTAACACGCTTGCCCAAATGACGCTAAGGTCTTGGTAACGCGCTCTAGACTAGCGATGTTATCCACCGTTAGTGCATACGCTTCGCGGCGTACAAATTCCCTTGGGTGGCGAAAGGGCCACCCAAGGGAATTGTTGGTCGCTACGTCGGAAATGGGTTGACGACCACAAGGGGTCGCTTCGCGTCGAAGCGTGGCACCTCAATGCGCCGGATCAACGTTGAGCTTCTCGCAATCGGAAAGTAACAGGCGCGCCCCGAATCGCCTATTTGACCGCCACGTCCAGGCAGGTCATCCAATTGGCGTTTGGTATTGGGTGGCTGTAAACGACAAAATCTTTCCACAGCTGGCGATTCACTGGAATTCATTGCGCCTAACCATCGGACACCTCCGCAGTGTTTCAAAAGCGATCTAGCCTATTGCTGACTTCGCACCGATTCAATCTCGCGCAAAATGGACTTTGCTCCATCCTCATGATAGAGCTTACTTAGCTCATCTTTTGTAATCATTTTTAGACGCTCGCCTTTGGCGTTCAAGATGGCGATCGCAGGCAATGTACTGCGATTAACTCCATAGGACTCTTTCAGTGAAAACTCCGCTTGCGAAATGCAGCAAGAATCGAGTTCTTTGCGAGTTAATTCCTTTTCGTCCTTTCCGTATCGCTGACTGGCATAGGAGATCAGTTTTGCTTTCGACTCGCCCTCAAGTGAATCCACCGGATTAAACATTGTTGAGATGGGGGTTGAAAGCAACACGAGCCGCTCCTGCGCATATTGCTTGAAGAGAGTCGATGAGAACGCATCGCGCTTAACGTCTCTAGGGAAAGAGCTATAGGAAGAACTATCAAGGAAATGCAGAACGAGCTTGTTAGATTTGGCGGCTTTGGCGACGGCGGCATCAATATCCTTGTCAAAATCCTCGTCCTCAAGCCAGAAGACGTCAACTTGATGCTTCTCCGGATGAATTGCCGCATCCAACTTCTCGACAAATCTCCAAGCCCAGGAAGTTGTCGAGAGTTGAGCAACCTTTTCACCCTGCGAATTCAAGACGACGTAAGTTGGGAAACCTCCGACCTTATATTTTTCTTGTAGTGCCGCATTTTGTTTTTTGATCTCCTCGGACTGCGGTTTCTGGTTCGGGAAGTCCAAAGTAACGCAAACCAGATTCTCATTTGCATATTTCGCGAAATCTTCCGTCGAAAAGACAGTCTGTTCCATCCAAACGCAATAGCGACACCAATCAGATCCCGTGAAGTTGAGCATCACGTGCTTGCCTGTCTCAGCCGCTTGCTTTGACGCGTTCTCAAAATCTTCAGTCCCAACGACCTCTTGTCCTGTAGATGGAGTGGAGATCTGCGCGACGACGATGAACACAAAGCACGCAAGAGCAAAAGGGAGTTTTGAACTGGACATTATTGTCTCACTTTGGGATCTATTGCTTCATGCATAAGTAACTGGACTCGCTAGAGTTTGAGCTTGGCCCAGC
>JALCBR010000096.1 GCA_028066245.1 Pirellulales bacterium
TTCGTGCCGCCCTGCGCGCTGCCGAGCGCCATAGGGGGTTGACGGTTAACATGCTGCTGAACTTAACGTCGGGATTGTCGGTGATGTTTGCGGTGCCGTTGCTGGTTAATTGCTGGGAATGAAGCGTTTGCGCCACCCCCCTGGAGGATGGAAAAATTTGACCAATGTCAATTTCGCCCGTACGCCTGAGAGCATGGCACGGGGAACGCCGTGGCAATTCAATCGCGCATCCGCGAAGCGAATGGAGCCTGAGGCGAAGGAGCATCCATCAAGGAGATGTTCTCGAGCGCTTTGTTGATTTCAGTTTTGCTCGCAGCCGTTTGCCGTCCAACACCTCAACATCCAATTCGTCAATGCTGGCGACGGAACGTCAAAAGAAAAGAGCTCTCGCGAATCACTTGGCGCACTTGCTTCCATCTTCACAGCCGAAAAAGGCGGCAGTAACACCTCCTTCCACTGAAGTTGCAGGCTCTTCCATTCTTTGGATAATGCTGGTCGATCGGGTACTCGGAAAGACTCAAAACTGGAGTTCAAATGATCGCAGAACAATCCATTCAAGATGCACAAAAGGCTTGGGGGGAAGGCATCGTCAAGATCGGCAAGGTATTTCTTGAAAAAGGGGATTACCGAGCCGCTGCCGAACAACACATTCATCAATTTTACAACTACCAAGAAGGGATCGTGCTGTTTAAACCAACACTCGTTTCCGAAAGGCAGTTTCGCACGGACTTTGAAGGGGCCCTTTCCTATTTCGTTGGCGGAAATAGCGATTACCCAGAAGACCATGGATTTGCGATCAAACCTTGGTCCGACGTACGATGGGAAAACATTGGATCAAAAATCGTTGGCGACATGGCGGTAGCGATGGGGAACTACTTTTTTACCACGGCCGAAGGGGGAGATGTCGTTAAAGTCGAGTACTCATTCGCGTATACGTTTAATGCGGACGGCCAATTGAAGATCGCCCTGCACGATTCCCACTTGCCGTACTCACCGTAGGGCTACAGGAAGCAACCACGTCCAGCCTCCGTTAAGCTACGTGCGGCAGTTTGGACAAGCCGGAGTTTCTACCATTCAGGCGATTTGCCGGTGGTGAGTGAAGATTTCCGCAGCCTTGAAGTCGTTGTCGCTATAAACCGCGCTTCCTGTGTTGCCCCCAAACTGTTCGAGATGCGCTGGGAACACCGTGGCGGAGAGCGCAATGACGCTGAACATTGCAACGCCAAGAAAAAAACGGGTCGCGCCCCCCATGGAGCGCGACCCGCAGGTTTTTGCTTAGCATCTTCAACGACTATTGGCCGCTGTTGTCAGACGCTGCTTCATCTTCCTCTTCCTGTTTCTCAAACGCCTCGTACATCAACTGGCTGTTGATGAGCGAAGCGGTATCGAGATCAGGATGGTCAGGATCACCTTCCACCTTGAGCGGCTGGGTGTATTCTTCGCCGTCCACGGTGAGCGTGACAAGATAATCTCCAGCGCTCACTGCGCCGCCGCGGTTTCCACCCCCGCGGCGGTTTCCACCACCACGGTTTCCCCTCGGACGGTTTCCTCCCGGGCCGCCACCGCGGGCTGTTCGTCGCAGGTTCCAGTTCGCCCTGTGGAGGCCAGCCTCGACGGAGGTTTGCAGTTGAGCGATCTGTCGACCGGTGACATCTGAGACGGTCAAGCTGACCTCTTCGGCACCTGCAGCCAGCGAATAGTAAATCAAGGCACCGTCAGGCGGGTTCTGGCCAACAAACCGCCGCGTCCCGCTGGAAGCCTTGCGCGGGGCAGGTTTCCACATGATTGCCGGATGGGGACGATACAAGTGAGCGTCCGCCGCCACTGTTCCGGCAGACATCTGCCGCAGCGCTGCAACATCCGTGATCCACAAAGATCGTCCGTGCGTACCAGCCACAATTTCGCCAGCGACGGGGTGGATGGCCAGTTCGTGAACAGCCACTGTGGGCAGGTTGCTGTTGAACTTGGTCCAACTTTGGCCTTGATCAATGGAAACCCAGCAGGAGAATTCACAACCAAGGAACAGCAAGTTGGGGTTCTCGATATCCTCGCGAATTACCCGCGTGGAACCTGCGGAAGTGGGCAGATTCGCCCGGATGGACTTCCACGTCTTGCCGTAGTCTTCGGTGACGAAGACATAGGGCTCGTCATCGTTGGAACGATGGCCATCGAAGGTCACATAGGCCCGTCCGACCTCGTGTTTGCTGCCTTCCAGCGAACTGACCCAGCGGCGGCCCGGCATCAAAGAAGCGATCGGGCTGGTGTCGTTGTTGCCCTGCTCGCGACGATTCTCACGTTCGACGGTCCTCTCTGACGCGGTTTGGCGCGCGGCTCGCGTTCCGGTGAATTCCAATTCGAAATCGCCGCCGCCGGTCGTCAAGACGCCAGACAGGTTGTTGTCCTTGATTGTCGCCGAAATGGTGGCGTTCTCGGATTTGAGTTCGAGCTTGCCATCTTCCGGGTTGAACTTGCCGGTGAGATCTCCCACCATCGCCTCGGACTCGAAGTCGCCTGTGACCTCGTTCTCGTCGTTCATGCGCAGCCGCATGGTGAACTCGCGTTCCTGGCCTTGGACTTCAAAGTTGGCAACCCATCTGCCGTTGACAGGACCACGCCGGGCGGCCTGCCCGCCGCGCCCTTGCCCACCACGACCTTGCCCACCGCGCCCTTGCCCACCACGCCCCTGGCGAACATTGCCTTGCCCCCCACGACCGCCTTGGCCCGATCTGGCGCCCGCGGGCGGCTCGACGTCATCAGCGTTTTCCCACAAGTCAACCCAGGTCTCACCACTGTCGACGCTGCCCCACAAGGAGCCATCGGTCGTACCGACATAGAGCACGCCCTCTCGCACACCCGATTCAGAAATCGCGCTGCCAGCGCCGCGGTTCGTGTTAGTGATCTCTGGGCTGATAGGCCGCGAGTCTCGCCCTTGGTCCATCGAGCGGAACACATAGTTCCCGGCGCTGTAGTGAACGCGGGAGTTGTGTGGAGAAAGAATAAAGGGCGTCTTCCAGTTAAATCGGTATCGTCCGCCACCAGTTGCACGCGGACGGACAGAGCCCCGCTCGCCGGTACGGAGGTTGTAACGAGACATCGAGCCGTTCTGGCTTTCCGAATAGATCATGCTGGAATCATTGGGATCTGCAAGGGCGATGAATCCGTCTCCGCCGCTGATTGAGATCCAGTCGGAGTTGATTGGGCCGCGTTGCCCACCAACCCGATGCGGACCGCCCCAGGTCCCGTTGTCCTGCAGTCCGCCAAAGACCCAATAGTTACGGTCGGCGCTTACGCCAACGTGATAGAACTGACCCAACGCAACATGGCTGTGATGGTCCCAATTGGATCCCCAATCTTTGGTGATATAGATCCCGCCGTCATTTCCCAGAATGATGTGGTCACCGTCATTCTCATCGATCCACATGGCGTGGTTGTCCACGTGAACACCACCGCGTCCCAGGCCATCACCGGTGAAGGTTTCACCACCGTCCCGGGACCGATAAAGCGAAGTCCCCAGCAACCAGATGCGGTTGTTGTCGCTGGGATCAACGCGAATCTGGCTGTAATACATCGGGCGGGGATTCAGCGTGTTGATCCGCTCCCAAGTGTCACCGCCGTCAGAGGAACGATAGATCCCGCCGTGCTCGTAGCCCTTGGGGCCTTGGCGATGCTGCTGATTGGCATTCTGGCCGCCGAGTGTTCCTACAAAGCTTACGCCACCACGTTGCTGACCTCGGCCGCCACGTTGCTGACCTCGGCCGCCACGTCCTCCGCCTTGCCCTGATCGCGGACGTTCGCCGAACTGCAGTGTGACGTCTTGGTTTTCCTCGTCACGATAAATCTCCAGTTCCACGGAGTCTTTGTTCGTCTTGCTGAGGAAGGCGTCCAGCAGTTCGTTGTTATTGGCCAGCATCTCTCCATCAATGGAGAGGATGATATCGCCCTCTTCCAGGCCGGACGTTGCTCCAGGCCCCTCGTCGACAATGCTGGTAATCCGCATGCCAATGTCGGCCGATTCGACCTCGAAACCCCAGTAAGGTTGGTCCGGAGCAGGCTTACCGATCAACTCTGACTCCACCACGGCGTAGATGTAATTGGGGTCTTTGCGGTAGTACGTCAAGCCGATGCGACCCTTCTTGACGGTTGGCAGTCCGGCCTTGAGTTCGGTCCAGCTCTCTCCGCCATCGGTCGTCTTGAAGATGCCGGCTTTCTCGCCGTATTTCACCTGAGGATCATTGCCGTCAAACCCGTCACGTTTGCGTTCGTAAGCGGCAATAAGTAGCGTCTTCGAGTCCGTTGGGTGCATTTGGACGTCGATCACGCCGGTCACGTCGTCGATGTAGAAGATCTTTTTCCAGGTTTCGCCACCATCGGTTGTCTTGTACAGTCCCCGCTCTTCATTCGGTCCCCACAGCCGGCCCAAGGCACCAACGTAAACCGTGTTCGGGTCATCATGATCAATGGCGATGCGACCGGTTTGATAGATCTTGTCCAGCCCCATGTGCTGCCAGGTCTCGCCACCATCGGTGGACTTGTAGACACCGTTCCCCCAGGAAACGCTGTTGCGCGGGTTTGATTCGCCCGTTCCAATCCAGAGAAGATTGGGGTCCGTCTGACAAACTTGCACGTCGCCAATGGAAACCGTGGTTTCGCGATCAAACTGATGTTCAAAGGTCATGCCGTCATTGGTCGTTTTGACCAAACCGCCTGAAGCAGAGGCGAACCACCAAAGCTTGGGATTGGCCTCATAGACGGCGATCGACGTGACACGGCCCATCATACTCGCCGGGCCGATGGAGCGCCAGCGAACAGCGTCCATCCAGGACTCCGGCAGTGTTTGCTCAACCTCTGCCTCACCCTCTTGTTGCTGGGCGGCGTTGGACGATTCCGCCATTTCGACGACGTCCTCAGCTTTCGCCTCTTCGTTTTCAACAGAAATCCAGGCTGCGGCCAGCGGGACACCGCCCATCGCAAAGGTCAGCAGCACGACAAATACAGGGAGCCATTTTCGCCGAGTCATAAACACTCCTAGGAATACCGTGGGTGGGAGATCAGGCGGGAATACCAACCCAGGCGTGATAATACGTAGGGCGGTGCACCGAGAATTGCGCCGTGGGTAGCAACAAGATACTGGGGGATTGGGCGATCTTCAACGAAAAAAGAGCATGCGAAGCGTGTTTCGGAGCGAGAATCTGGCGACTTTGGATTCGATTGTGGCGTTTCTCAACGCGGCACGAGGGGGGACAGGCCACGCTGCCCTCTCAAGGGATGTCGCATTCATCCTGGTAGTACGCAGAAGCGGACCTCGCCGCCAGCGTCAAGAAATGGCGCGGCTTCACGCGGAAAAGCTCGGTCCACAAAACCGTCAGCGGCCAATTCCGCGATACTTTTGTCATGACCGGCAGCGACCGATTTGAGCAACACGAGTTGCCGTGCGGTCAGGAAGTTCGCCAGCCGCACCGCAATCGAGTCACTCGTTATCTCCCAGGAAGCCGGACATGGCGTCTCGCCAGTGGAATCGACTCGCATAAACTCGACTGGGTCGAGAAAAAAAACCCGAGTGCGGCACGCTTCCGCTGGGATTTTTTGGTGGGGATTCGCCGTTGGTCTCTCCTCGATTTCCCCCAACCTGGCGACTTCCGGCAGCATGCGGAGGTCGCCAATCCATGTTGCCGACATATCAACGTCCACCAGCATCCGGTGCAAGGCCTGGGCCAGAATGCGCATCGCGTCAATCGCGAGCGAGTGCGAAGTTTCTTCGCCCAGTTGAAAACGTTGATCCAATGTTCGCACCATATCGGCGGCAGCGCCCCCGCCGGTAAGCAGGATGGTCACTCTGGCCGACGGTTCACACAGCCAGCATTTCAGTTTTTGAGCGAGGTGCGGGTCCACGAACAGACTGCCGCCCACTTTGACCACCCGAATGTCAGCGAGTTGGCGAGTCATCATCGATTGAGGCGGATTATCAACGTGAATGAAACCAGGGTGCTACCGACTTGTCGGCATTTATCGAACGTGCTGAAATCCAAATGTGGGAAATTGACTAAGCCCTCCGTCGATCGCCGCGAGCGACCTCGCAAGAAAATGTGCTTGACCCTCCCCTTACTGGAGGGCATAGCCTGCGGATCGTTGAGTCGCGGCCCAATTTAAAAGTCGTGAGAAGGCTCTCGCAACAACTTCCATGTGCAAGGTGTGAAGTGTATTCGATCGGTGAGTTTTCGCGAGCGACCGGCCTGACGGTCAAGACATTGCGTTTCTATCACGAGAAACGCTTGCTTGAGCCGAGGCATGTCGATCCGGATTCCGGATATCGATACTACCATCCGGCGCAGTTTGAGACGGCACGAGCAATTGTCGCGTTGCGTTCGCTGGAGTTTCCGCTGGAAGACATCGCCGCCATCTTGGCGGAGCATACCGACGGCGGAAACCTCGACGAGGGCGACTTGATCGAATTCCTCCGTGCACACAAAGCTGAGATGGAGCAACGGCTTTCGCACTACCAGGATGTGGCCGCGTCCCTGAATCAGATTATTTCCCGAGAGTTGGAAGCCAGAACAGCCATGCAAAATGCAAACTACGACGTGCAGGAAAAGACCGTTGATCGTCAACTCGTCGCCGGATATCGCATGCGGGGACGTTATCAAGACTGTGGGCAGGGGTATGCCAAAATTGGCCGCGCGTTTGGGCGGCATATTTGCGGGAAAGCGTTGATGCTGATTTACGATCAGGAATACAAGGAGGATGATGCCGACTTTGAAACCTGCCTGCCTATCCGCAAAGGAGAATCCAAGGGGGAGATCGCCGTCCGGGAACTCCCCAGTCAGGACTGTATTGCGTTACTCCACAAAGGCCCCTACGACACGCTCAACCGCTCCTACAACAAGGTGATGACCTATATCAAAGACCGCGGGTATGAGATTCTCTCACCCTGCCGCGAAGTCTACCTCAAAGGCCCCGGCATGATCTTCAAAGGAAATCCCAAAAAGTATCTGACGGAGATTCAGATTCCCGTGCGGAAGTGACATAGCAAGCAGATCAATTCGAGCCCTCTTTATCGCGTGATGATGTCGTCAGTGCATGTCGCGAGTGTCTGAATCGGCAGTTGTCTCTGCGATTCCAGAGCTTTACGATGATTTGAGGTGTTTGAATCTCATGTTTCTCTTGTTTTAAGCGTTCCGTCACTAGCGTGTCGGGTTGCCATGCGGCCCTCTTGTACTTCGCGTTGATTCTGCGATTGTAAAGAATTGTCGTCACGCTCGATCGCGCCTGCGGTTGGGAGGCGACGCATGCTGTAGAGTCAGTCTTATCTCCTTTGCCGTTGCTGGGAATTCCTGCTATGGCCACAAACAACAAAGACAAGCTGCCGCGATTGACGGAAACGCTGGTTGAGAAATACGCCCACGTCCGATCCATCAATCATCTGGGCCATTGTCCGCTTCCCAACCCGGAGGTCGTTGCCGGGATTATTGAGGATCTGAAGGAAGTGCTGTTCCCCGGCTATCAGCGAAGAGAGGGGTTGCACGCCGGCAATGTGATCTATCATGTGGGCGATCTGGTCGACAGTCTGCATGATCGCTTGGCGAGGCAGATCGCGCAATCACTTCGCCATGAAGGCAGCGACTGTGACCAATCCGGGGCGGACATCGATTATGAAGCGCGAGGGGAAGAGATCGCGATTGCATTCCTGGACCATCTGCCGGAACTGCACGAGCAACTTTCCCTGGACGTCAAGGCAGCCTATGCGGGCGATCCCGCGGCGCTCAACCTGGACGAAGTGATCCTTAGTTATCCTGGCGTGGAAGCTGTCACGGTTTACCGCCTGGCTCACTTGCTACACCAGCACACGGTCCCCTACATCCCGCGGATGATGACGGAGTGGGCTCACCGCAAAACGGGGATTGATATCCATCCTGGGGCCAAAATCGGTCAGCGATTCTTCATCGATCATGGGACGGGCGTCGTGATTGGAGAGTCGTGCAATATCGGAAATGACGTCAAGATCTATCAGGGTGTGACGTTGGGCGCGCTGAGTTTTCCCCAAGACAGCGAGGGCGAGCTGATTCGCGGTTGTAAACGGCATCCGACAATTGAAGACGGTGTGGTCATTTATGCCAACGCTACGGTGCTGGGAGGCAAAACGGTCATCGGAAGAGATTCTGTCATCGGTTCCAATGTTTGGTTGACCCAGAGTGTCGCGCCGCAAACAACCGTCGTGCTTGAAAAACCGAAGCTGCGGATGAAGGATCAGGTTGCCGAACTGGATCCGGTGTTGAACTACCAGATTTAACACTAAGGGAATCTGCGCGAAAAATGATGCAGTGCTGTCTTGTTGACCCCCTGCGCGCTGTCTCTATCATTCCCCCGCAGGCGATTGCTGAGCTGTCGGGCTTACGATCGCGGACATTGTTTGTCGAGGAGGCATTGCTCGTGTCTCCTATTGACTTTTCCCTTGCACGGATGTGATCGGCAGTGGAGTAGGCGCGAGCCAAAGGCACGCGAATGCAAGCTGCCCTTTCAGGGGAAGGAACGGAAGCCAGGACGGCTGTCGCTTTTTGATCATCTCAGCGAGGGCCGGAATGAACGTCCTAACCTACAAGCTCCTGAGTAGTGCGCTCTTCTGCGTCTTCTTTGGCTCGGCTGTACACATTCCCGCAGACGTGTTTGCAGAACGGCCGCGCGTTGGTTTTGATGTCGGCTATTTGATCCCGTGCCGTGAGATTACGCCGCCGGAGTTTGCTGCCGCGAATCCGAACGAAATGCTCGTTGAGGCCGTGTTTGATATTTCCTCGCTGATTCAGGCTGGCGAAGAGTCTGACTTAGTGCAGGTCTTCTATCGTTTGCACGGCTGCGGGGCGTTGTCGGTCGTCGATCACCTTCCCCGTACAGAATTCGCGACGGACGTTGCGGGACCAATCCAGGTCGAGCGGAAAGGGGAGAAGTCCGCTAAGCTCGGCGGCAACGCCGCAGGCGAATATCCGGGCGTCGTCAACGCGAAACTCAACCTCTCGGCAGGTACGTCCAACGCCACCACCGTGCGTTATGAATTGCTGCCTCCCCAGGAGCTTGTCGCCGCCAGCGGCACGGTCAACCGTGGACGTGGCGTTTACTTCAAGCTGAAGCCTTCGGCCCGGGAGAGCTTGGAAGGGGCTCGGCAGTTTGTGTGCGTGTTCCGTGCTCCGCGAAGTTGGCGAGCGGATGTTGTGACGGTAAGTTGCTCCGCTGTCTACTCGGCTTCGCTCCTTTCACCAACATTCGAGGAGACAATCGATTGCGGTCGGGCCGAGTTTCAGGTGGGGCTCTATTTGGAAGGAGATGAACCGGCGCGTGGCGTGATGACCGAGTTCTTGAATGCCCGCGAGCGGTTGCTGACCGCCGTGACGGCAAATCGGGAGCGATTGGAAGCTCGGTTGTTCGCCAATCATGTGCCGGGATGGGGGAAACTGCGGGCACTAGTGGAAAGCCGAAACGTTGCAGAAATAGCCCACGAAGTCGAACAGCGACACATTGCTAGAACTCTGGATGCGCTGGACGTGCCCGCTAAGTTCGATCTAATCGTCGGCGACTATTGTTCAGCGAAGATCAGATTGGAAGAGATCAAGCAAGCGAGCCCGCGGCCGCTGGCAAGCAAATCTCAACCGGCGGAAGACGGACGTTAGTGCCGCCTATTTCTCTCCGGAAATGGCTTCCGCGATGTTGTGCGAGTGATCTCGCACTCGAGCGTACGCGTTCAGCGTCGCCAGGAACGCCACGCTGACCTGAGGGCTGATCTTGCCTGAAGAGAGATCGTCCAGATGCTGGCGGCGCATGTCCTTGATGGTCAGACGGATGCGCCTGCCGGTGGCGTCGATTTTCGTCAGGACGTCGCGGTTTTCCTGGGCCAGCGCCTGGCCAATCTCGACAAGGTAATCCGTCGATTGCCGATGCAGTTCGGCCAGCGCCTCGCACTGTTCAGGCGTAAACCGCTGCTCGGATTTGCGGAGCTTGCGGTCGAACTTATCCAGGTTGGCGATGTAATCACTGACCGATTCATACTCGTCAGCCATGCGGAGTTGCCGGCGCGCTTCTTCCGCGACGGAATGAGGCACGTTGGCGGAAAGCAGGTCGGTAATGAAGCTGGCGATCTCGTCGTGCATCGCGTCCAGGACGCCTTCTCGGCGCTGCAAACGCTCGGAGAGACGCTGATCTCGTTCGTCTTGTTGCAGCAGCGTGGAAAACCAATCCATCATCTTCTGGCAGCCGTCGTCCATCTTCTCCAGCTCTTTGCGAGACTGCTCGATAGCCATCAACGGCGATTCCAGCATGCGAATATTCAAATCCGTCAGGTGCGGCTTCTCCTTGAATTCACGCGAAGGCACAAGCCACATCATCAGTCGCACCATCAACGGCAGAAGCGGAAGAAACAACAAGGTGTTGGCGACATTGAACACCGTGTGTGTCGCTGCAATGGCTGCGGTGCGATGCGGATAGATCAACTTCGTCTCATCACCGTTAACCGCTTCGCTCAAGTTCACGTCGCCTGGCGAGATGTATTGAATCAAATCGATATACCAATGAAAGATTGCTGTGATCCACAGCACGCCGATCAAGTTGAAGGCGACGTGAAAATAGGCGGCGCGGCGGGCATTGGTTGTCGTTCCCAGCGAAGCAAGAAACGCAGTGACTGTCGTGCCCAGGTTCTCACCCAAAATCAGGGCCGCGGCGGTGGGGTAGGAGATCACGCCACTGACGGCCAGGGAAATCGTAATGCCCAATGTCGCGGAAGAGCTTTGTACGGCCATCGTCAGCACGCAGCCCGCTAACGCACAGCCCAGCACGCCGAAGTAATTATCGGCCTGGAACAGCTCAAACCAGCTCTTGAATTGCGGCAGTTCCTCAATCATGCCGCAAGCGTTCTTCATCAGTTCCAGACCGAAGAAAATCATGCCGATGCCCAGCACGGCCAAAGCCCAGTTGCGGATGGTCTCCTGACGTACAAACAGGTAAACGAAGGCGGCAAGCCCCAGGATAGGCAAACCGTACTTGCCGATCTTCAAGACCAGGATCCAGCCGGTGATCGTGGTGCCGACGTTGGCGCCCATGATGACGCCAATCCCCTGGCTCAGTTGCATGACGCCGCTGTTGACGAAGCCGACAACCATCACGGTTGTGATCGAACTGGATTGCACCATGCACGTGACCAGGGTGCCCGTCCCCGTCGCCATCAAGCGGTTGTCCGTCACGGCGCTGATCATGCGCCTAAGCCTGCTGCCTGCAATGGATTGCATTCCCTCGGACATGTTCTTCATGCCGAGCAGGAAGATGCCCAATCCTCCCACGAGACCGAAGGCGAGTTTCGTGATTGTGGCTGTGTCCACGGTCGTGATCCGGAGCGGCGAAGCCAGAATTTGAAGATCGCGCTAAGAATGGGTGAAACAGGATTCTACGGTTTCTTCCCTTACACGCAACGAGGACAGTCAAGGCTGGTCAGCAGTTTGAGGAATTCCGCAGTTGCGCAAGAGTTATCCATGTCCCAAGGATGCGGTTCATGCCCTGAGCTTGCTCTTGACTTTTTCCGCAACGGGCTCAGATATGCGCTTGCCGACCATCCATGGCGTGATTGATCGCAGAATCCTGCTGAATTATCGTGTTGAACCCCAAGTGCTGGCAGGGAACCTTCCCAGCCCCTTTCGACCCCAAGTGTTCGACGGTTGGGCTTTGGCTGGGGTTTGTTTGATCCGGCTGCGAGATATTCGGATGAATTGGCTGCCGCGGATCTGCGGGCTTTGCTCTGAGAATGCCGCGTATCGGGCGGCCGTCGAGTGGGATTCGCCCACAGGCGTGCAACGCGGTGTTTTTGTCTGGCATCGCGTCACGTCTTCCCGGATCAACGCTTTGGCCGGCAGTCGGATCTTTCCCGGCGTGCATGAACGGCAAACATTCCGAGTCAGCGAGTCTGACGAGACATATTGCATTCAGGTCGAGGACGGTTCTTCACATGGTTTCCAGATCGATGTTCAAGCTTCCCTCATCTCACCACCGGGAACACTGACGCCGTCATCTTTCGCTAACCGCGCAACCTGCGTTTGCGGGAGCTCCGTGGGTTATTCGCTGACACGGCATGGGAAGTCGTTTGAAGGGTTGCGTCTGGAAGTCGACCACGACAACGCTCAACCTATGAGTGTGGCACGACAGGAGATCGGCTTCTTTCAGGATGAAGCCCGTTTTCCCAAAGGAACGATCCATTTCGATCACGCACTCTTGATGCGGAATGTTCCTCATCACTGGGGCGGGGCGCCGCCACTTTCCGCATCTCAAACTTCCAAAACTTTGCAAACAGTCTGTCACACACGGGCGGTGGGAAGGCAATAAGACGTTGCCTTGAGTTCTTGTTCTCCCTTGTAGGGCACCGAGTTTAGACTTCGGCTTGCAAGCTTGCGGTGCATGCATCAATCTCGGCGTGGGCTGTCACGCCAGGATTGGTCTTGTCTGGCGGATGCGGATGAGATTTGTTGTGCAATGCTGGATGTAGCGTCGAGCAACTTACGAAGCCGAAACCCATCTGATGTCCAGAAAGGAATCTGGTGATGCGCTCTTTGAAATTGATGATCTGCTTGGCAATGCTGGCCGTGATGGCTTCTCCCGCAATCGCCGACAAACTTAGGCAAACTGACATCGCGCCCAATGCGAATGTGGTCATTCATCTCGATTGGGACGCTGCCAGAACCGGGGCTCCTTTTCGACAACTGGCCAAACAAGCCACAGCGGGATTGATAGAATCTGGTTTTGTGAGCAAACGGGCCGCGGAGCTGGGTGCGATGTCCACTTTGCACGGAATGACCCTGGTCGTCACACACGATGGCGATACCTACCAGGTCGTCCACGCAGAAACCAAGTTGCAATCGCTCCAGGATATCTTTAGCGAAGCTAAAGGTTACGTCGTTGTCAAGCATGGCAAGCACGCAATCTACCACTGGCTGGACCTGCCGGATGGATTAAAGGAGGGTCAGGGAAGCGACGAAATCGCCAAAGTGGACGACGCTGAACCGAGTCCCATCTACGCGGCTGTCTGTGCTGAAGGGAGATTTATTATCTCCAAGCAACTCCGAACCGTGGTCGAGGTGCTCGAACGCTATGACGGACAAGGTGAGTCCATCGCCGACGATGAATTTGCCAAGATCAATCACCACGCGCTGGAAAACACCGTGTTACTGTTCCATGCCACTTCAGGCAACGCGCTGGAATCGATCGTGCCTGGAGTTCCCGTGAATGCTTGCCACGCGGTGCTGGGTGTTCAAGGCAACATCTGTGAGTTTGCCTGTCAGGCCGAACTCGGAAACGCATTGATGGCAGCAACCGTTGCCAACTCGTTGAAAGCGGAAAACCTCGCTGCCATGCTCCAATCTTCCATCAAGAGCAAGGCTAGTGTGGAATCGGCCGTTGAGGAAGAAACATCAAGGGAAGATGGCAAGCGCTCCGTGAGTTTCGGCGTGGGGGTCAAAAACGTGGACGCGGAAACCATGCACGCAATGCTTGCTAAGGCGTTTCGCACAACGATAGACGGAGCAATCATCCGTATCCGTTTCCGTGGAGTTGTTGAGCCTTCCGTCACAGTTGACAAGAAGAAGCTAGGGATCTCCCTTCAATTGGACGGCGCGCAGACCAGCACTGCCGCCAAAGAAGAGACGATCCGCTAGCGGCCTCATTGTTTCTATGTGAGAGCGATGTTCTTGTCCGGAGTGCTGTGGAATACTCGGCACGACTCAAGCTTGGTTGTCTCACGATCTCGTATCTGCTCTCTCCTTTCAACGTCGCAACCCATCGCTACGCAGACATGTTGACGGACCAACAGCTTGCTCTTGCCGCACAGGCGGGTGATCGACAGGCGTTTGGCGAACTTGCCCGCCGCTTTCAGCCACGGCTAATGAACTACCTGCGACACCGCATTCTTCACCAATCCATGGCGGAAGACGCCATCCAAGAAACGTTCTTGGCTGCGTTTCAGGCAATTAACCGTTTCGACGCTCGGTGGCAAATCAGCACATGGCTGTTCACCATTGCCCGTCGCAAGGCCGGTAAGCTCATCCAGCGGACCGCAAGATCGGAGTCAGATGCCAGTGATTTGCACCAGATATCAGATGTCGCTCGGACGGCCGAACGAATCGCCGGCGACAAGGAAGCTCACAGTCAAATTTGGCTCACAGCACGAAACGTCCTCTCGCACGAGCAGTTTACTGCTTTGTGGGTGTACTACGTGGAAGGGCTTGATGCCAAACAAACGGCACTCGTGCTGGGTAAATCCTACGCTTCAGCTCGGGCGATTCTCGCCCGAGCTCGGCATACAATCCGGCCCCACTTGCGCGGCTGGCAGGACGAGGCCATCGAGTCGTCAGCGCATCTGTCCCGTCCCAACGCAACATCTGTGAGGTTCGCCGCATGAGAAATCCGCAAACTCAGCCGCGTCATGCTGCGCCGTCGCACGATTTGCATGGTCCATTTGCTGAAATGGCGTATGAGGCCAACTCGGTTCTGCCTGCTTTTTCCGCAGAGTTGCACGATCAACTGATGGGACAAATTGCCGAACTGCAGCCGTCCGATACGAAGCCTGCGGCTGCGTATCGGAATTCGTTCAGGCAGCCCACGCGTGAAAACCGCGACCTTCGTCCCGCCCGCTGGTCGGCGCTCTCGTTCTTCCTTGGTTTGGGGGCTTGCACCGCCGTTGCGGCTTCGCTCGCGCTGTTCTTCGTTGCGTGGTGGTCTTGGGTCCCGGAACAGGAGTCGCCTCTGCCGGCACAAGTTGTCACAGCCGACAGAGGTTTCGCTGTGCGAAGATCTCACGAAAGCGCGGTTCCTCAAGATATGAACCGTAACTCACCGACTTCAAGAGAGAACAGTTCACAAGCTCGAGCGCGCCGTGACCATGAAGACCTGACGGCCGTGATTAACTACTTCTTAACGCTTGGGAATCGATCGCCGCGCTTGCAGCCCCAATCTCCACAACAAACTTCGTTGGCCGGCATAGACAAAACGCCATGGCTGAGACCATCAATCTCGCCGGACACGCTGGTTTTTGAAATCGACCAGCAACACTTGGCACAGTTGGCCGCTACATTCCTTGCACTGGAATGACATGTTTCTCATGCGCGTCTTGTCGTGGTGGAGCAGGAGGATGTCTCTTTGTTGGAGAACGCTCGTTGAAATCTGCGCACGCTCCTGCTCTGCCTCATGGCACAAACTGCCTGGGCAGGCTAGCATAAGATGTCGCTACTCACCCCTCCGGCCCTTCGATTGCGTTGCATCATGGAATTTATCGAGTTGACCGGTCGCCAACTGTTAGAAATGGCTGACGGAGAGACATTGTCGCCCGATGAACTCAAATCGGCAGGCGTTCAAGCGGACAGCGTCGTTCGCGTCAATCGCCAAGGTGATATCGAACTGCGCAAGACCGCAGGTTGGGATGTGATCGGCGGAATGATCGGCGAGTTTGAAGCTCGCGTCAAACAGGCAACAAACCTGGATTGGGCATAGCCTACAACCCTCGCGCGGCCCACTTTGGAACGTCGCACTGGCGTTCAAACGTTCTCGGATGATTTAGGTGGACGGCTTGTTGGGAACGTGCTGGGCAAACCAGCGAGCAGCCATCCAATCCAACGCCAGCACAAAGCAAAATGCCGCAACGGCCACCAATGCCGGCATCCAGAGTTCTTCTATTGATGGCCATTGGTTGGGGCCAAAATTCGGATGCCCGTCTTCACTGATGGTAACTTCGCGAAATGGCCAGACGCCACGCACGGCGCCGAGCATAATTCCGCACAGCGCGGCCAACGTCGTGAACTGAAACTTTGTCAGCAACCAACGGAGCATTTTGCTAAAGCTCAGCAAGCCAACCAAGCAACCACAGGCGAAGGTAGCCAGCCCCAACACATTTGATGAATTGATGTTTCCTTTGGTCACAGCGGAGACCATGCCAATCACGGTGCCATAGGCTCCCAAGATCAAGAGAATGAATGAACCGCTGATGCCTGGTAAAATCATCGCGCAAATGGCGATGCACCCACAGATGAAAATGTACCATGTGCTGATGTCCGTATCGTCGGCAGTTGCTGACGTTGTGAATGCTCCTGTAAACCAAAACGCGGCGAAGATCGCCACGACCAGCAACAACGCCCGGCCAAGCGTCCAGGAGGTCACGCGCCGGGCAATCAACAAGCCTGATGCCAGGATCAATCCGTAGAAGGCCGCAAACGTGAGTTCATGATGATGGCTTAGCAGGTGGTTGATCACGCGGGCAAGCGAAACAATGCCGGTGAGGATTCCGGTTCCCAGCACGAGCAGGAATCGCAAGTCCACATGACGCGCCGCGGTCGTGAGTTGCCCAGCTTTCAATAAGCCCAGGAATTCTGTGTCGAAACGAGCCAGAGCTGTGACCAACCGAGTGTAGACGCCAACGATCAACGCGACCGTGCCGCCGGAAACGCCTGGCACGACATCCGCGGCCCCCATCATGATGCCGCGAGCAGCGATTGTGAGGTCATCCCGGAAGCCGTGCTTACACGCAGATTCAGGCTGCGATGTCTCGTCCGCTTGTTCGGCGGAGTTCTGGCTGGCATTCTCACGGACGGACATTGAACTCCCATTG
>JALCBR010000097.1 GCA_028066245.1 Pirellulales bacterium
TGGAAAGTTTGGCGAGTTCGAGTAACGCGGCTCGTGAATCCTCGGCGAGGTCGGTCGCGTCGCTCAGCTATTTCGTGACTTGCTTTTCCGATCACCCGGCAGCAAATACTGCTCGACTGCGCCTGGCGGAGGTGATTCGCAACGTTGATCCAGCGAATCTTGATGTGGAACTCCTGCTGCGGCGCGTTTTGCGTTCCGGAGATGAGCAGCAAAGAACGGAAGCGCTAGTTGGCATCACGGACTGGTACTTGGACAACGATAATGCGGTCATGGCTCAAGTCACCGGTGAGTTACTCCTTAAGCAGGACTCGGTCCCAGGTCAGTCACCATCGACGGGATACGCAGCAAGTTTCCGCGATGAGATCACGGGCGTTCTGCGTCGACTGACCGCAGCAACAAAACAAGACGAAATCCATGATGGCTGGGGTGCTTGGGACAAGCAATCACCCCAACAAGCGAACACGATCAACGTCGGCCACTTGCGGCCGCTCTCCGATGGCGGGTCTCTTGCGCCGTCAGATTTCGACTCGAAGACCGGTCAGATGTTTTTGGATGTGCAGAACGCGGGAAGTCTCGTCCAACTTGATGCTATGGGACGCACTGCATGGACGCTTCCAGTCGATCGCGCGATGGGCGTTCGGCGTTACCTGGCACCCACGGCATATCGCTTTCAAACACTGGGACAACTGCGATTGGTCAGCATGGGAGACCGCTTGCTTTCGATCGGCTCGACAGGGCAATCGGCTGCAGTTTTGGGCGAAGACGTATTCTCCGCTACGATACTGGGCGCAAGTCCGCGAGATGTGCATATGCGAAGCCTGCTTCACGGTTGGGGCGAGGATCGCTACTACCTTACAGACACTCGCGGCCGTGCATTGGGTGAGATGGCGCTTCTCAGTGAAGATTGCCTCTGCATTTTGCAGGGCGAAGATGTGGTCGCACGACACCCAATACTCAAGGGGAAGGCATATTGGAGCAGGCGTGTTTCCGGCAGTGCTGAACGATTATTTGGCTCTCAGGATCATCTATTCGTCACCGTAGGAGAGCAGGCGACGATCTATTCCACCGCTGATGGCAGGGTCCTTGGTGAACGCGATGTGCCGCCAGACAACGAAATCATGACAACGCTGGGAGATGCCGTTGTCCGTTGGACGAATCTGGAAAACGGTCGCGTCCGAATCGCTTTGGTCGACTGCTGGAAAGGCTCTCTGGACGATCCCGCTGTCATCTGGCAGCACGAGTTCGCCACAGGAACGAAAGCGCGATTGGTTTCCAGTCGCCAGCTCGCAGTGCTAGAACGCAGTGGCAGATTCCGCGTGTTAGATATGGCAACAGGTGACGCCAAACTGGAATCGCAGCTTAGGCCGGACGAAGAGCTGAACAGAATTTTCGTGATGGTTCACGGTGACATGTTGGTTCTGATCGCCAATACCAACGAGGCGTTCAAGCAGGATCGCGCCGTCAGCGTTCCTCTCCCCGCAGCTCCTGGTAGTGTTCGCGTTAACGGCTGGATCTATGGAATCAACCTGAACAAAGGGGAGAAAACTTGGGAAAAACGTGTCGGTGAACATGGTATTTGGCTGGGACAGCCGAGCGGATTGCCAGTCCTGACCCTGGCTTGCGTTGCTAATTTGCGGAAGCAGGGACAACAGTTGCGTGCAACTTCGGTACTCATCATCGACAAACGGAATGGTGCAGTCATCCATGAGGATGACGCAGTGATGTCTGCGGCAAGCAGCTACCAGATCTCGGGCGACCCTGACACGCGAACCGTCACACTCGATTTGGCGGGCTCGTCCAGCTTGCTGTTTCATTTCCAAGAACCAATCCATCAACCGATCAAATCGCCCGAGAACTGAGCGTTCATGATCTCGCAAGTTCAACGCTGTGGATGGGCGTGCCGGTAGATTCGCGGAATTTTGCAGAACAGAGAACTTTTTCCACATGTGAGGATACTAACGAGGAGAACTGGGAGCCTTGCAACTTCAATCTCGCAAGGATGTTTGTGTCGAGTGTAAGGCATATTCACCGTGGTTGGTACATCTTGCCCGAGCACCCTTGTCGATAGCTCGTTGGAGATTCATCTGGCCATGAGAGTTCCTCAACTCCTCCGCCAACTTGGTGGAGATACGATGGAGCCGGACGGGCTCCGCGCCGGCTGTCTTGCCATGTCTGCTTCCCTTTGAGGATTTGTTGATGTCAGAATTGAGTTCACAGAGTTCCGCAGCGATCAGCAAACTTGCGGATGCCCGTGCCAAGATTCAAGAGCAATTGGCACAAGTGATTGTTGGGCAAGATCTTGTCATTGAGCAGATGTTGATCTCACTCTTTGCCCGGTCACACTGTCTGTTGGAGGGTGTGCCTGGGTTGGCCAAGACGCTGATGATCAGCACTCTCTCGCGAGCGTTGAATCTCAAGTTCAACCGCATTCAATTTACACCGGACTTGATGCCGGCGGACATCACGGGAACGGAGGTGCTAGAAGAGAACCGTTCGACGGGTGCCCGTGAACGGCGATTTCTGGAAGGCCCGCTCTTTGCCAACGTCATCCTGGCGGACGAAATCAATCGCACGCCGCCAAAGACGCAGGCATCTCTGCTGGAATGCATGCAAGAGCGGCACGCAACCGTGGGACGCATGCGGCATGCCATGCTCGATCCGTTCTTTGTCTTGGCAACACAAAACCCGATTGAGCAGGAAGGAACCTATCCGCTGCCCGAAGCGCAGCAGGATCGGTTTATGTTCAAGGTTTTTGTCAACTATCCATCGTTCGATGAAGAGTTCGAGATTGCTCGTCGGACCACAGCAACGCAGGCTGATCACATCGTGCCTGTGCTCAGTGGTGAAGAGATTCTTGAGATCCAGCGAATCGTTCGAGAGGTTCCTGTCACGGACCACATCATTCGCTATACGTTGTCGCTCGTTCGCCAGACGCGGGTTGGCCAGCCGGGCGTCCCTGAGATTGTTTCCGATCAAGTTGGCTGGGGGGCGGGACCCCGCGCTGTCCAGTTCTTGATCTTGGGCGGAAAAGTGCGCGCCCTGTTGCACGGCCGAACGCACGTATCCACGGAAGATATCGTTTCACTGGCCAAGCCAGTTCTGCGTCACCGGATCATGGTCAACTTCGCCGCCGAGAGTGAAGGGGTCACTTCGGATGATGTGATTGATGAATTGATTCGCCTTACTCCTGCCAAAGAAGATGAGCTGACAAGCGATGCCCGATTCCAGAAGATTTTTGCATCCTGAAGCGGTACGACGCCTGGGACGCATGGAGTTGCGCGCGCGCCACATCGTTGAAGGATTCTTGTCTGGAATGCACCGCAGCCCCTACTTCGGGCAGTCCATTGAGTTCCTTCAACACCGTGAGTATGTGCCAGGCGATGATTTGCGCCACTTGGATTGGAAAGTGTGGGCCCGGCAAGACCGGTACTACATTAAGCAGTTTGAAGAGGAGACAAATCTGCGCTGCACGTTGCTGGTCGACGTTTCCAACAGCATGCGCTACGGACGCGGTGCGTTATCCAAGTTTGAGTATGCGTGCACGGCCGCTGTGAGCATGGCTTATTTGATCCTGAAACAGCAAGATGCCGTGGGATGCGTGGCATTTGACGAGGGGATTCGCAACGCGATTCCCATCCGTAGCCGCAGGAATCATCTGGATTCCGTAATTCACGCCTTGGAAGTCAGTGAACCGCGTGACAAGACGGATATCTTCCGCATGATGCAGAATGTCGCGGAGAATTATCCGCGACGTGGCATGATCATTTTGTTCTCAGACTTGTTTGTTGACCGAGCCACCCTCTTCAAAGGACTGAGAATGTTGCGGCAGCGGGGCCATGATGTGTTGATCGTTCATATCATGGACGACGATGAGCTCGATTTCACATTCAACGGGCCGATGCGGTTTGACGGGATGGAGTTGCCCGAGCATCTGTCCTGCAATCCACGGTCGCTACGAGACGCATACTTGGAAGTGGTGGGCGATTACCTGGAAGAAGTTCGCCGCGGGTGTGCCAAGAATACGGTCGATTACGCGCTCGTCCGGACCAGTGAGCCACTGGATGCGGCGTTGGCTGCGTTCTTGAGCAATCGGCTGGGTATGCACCACCGCAACTAATACACCAAGGGAATGGTTCAGTACACGCTGTCCAAGCCAACAAATGGAATCCTTGTTCCTCAATCCATCTTTGATCTTCCTGGGGCTGCCCCTGTTGGCGCTGCCGATCATTATTCATTTGATCAACCTGATGCGCCATCGCCGTATCCAATGGGCGGCGATGGAATTTCTACTCGCGGCGTACAAGAAGAGCAAGACGTGGGTCATTCTCAAGCAATTGATTCTACTGTTGATGCGGATTGCCGCCGTTGCTGCCATCATGTTTATCGTCGCGCAGCCGATGATGCAGGGCGGCTTGGATTTTCTTGGCGGGGAAGTGACACACCACATCGTTTTGCTGGATGACAGTTATTCGATGTCGGACGTCCACGGCACGGAGTCGGCTTACGAGATCGCCCAACGCGGCGTGATGCAGATTGCCAACAAGGCGGCAACCGCCCGGGGCGCGCAAGAGTTCACGCTGCTTCGCTTCTCAGAAGCTGTGCAAGAAAACCCGGAGTTGGATACCAATTCTCGGCGAGTGGCCGCGGACTTTGAATCAACTTTGGAGCCGGTTCTGGGCCGACATGAAGCATCACAAACCGCCTCGGGGCCTGAAGCTGCGTTGGATTCGCTTGGCAGAGTGCTGGACGAAGGGCGAGATGAGAACCGGATTGTTTATATCGTCTCGGACTTCCGGCAAAACGAATGGGAGTCCGCCGGCGCGCTCCGCGACAAGATCAACCGACTGAAAGAGCAGGGAGTACAGGTCAAGTTGATTCGCGTGGTGGACAAAGAGAACGAGAACTTGACCATCACCTCGCTTGCCGCCGTCCCGGGCGTTCGCGCCACAAATGTACCGATTGAACTTGAGGTCACCGTCAAGAACAACGGTAAAAACGTCAAACGTAACGTGGCTGTGGCTTTGACGGAAGACGGCCTTGAACGGTCGGGCGTCACCATCTCCGAGATCCAGCCTGGTGCCGAGGAGTCCCGTAGGTTCTCAGTCTTCTATCAGGACACCGGATCTCATTGGGTGGAAGCAAGACTCCCCAATGATGAAGTACATGCAGACAACCATCGCTATTGGGCGGTTGATCTACCGCTGGAAATCTCAGTGCTGATTTGCGACGAGGATCCCGAGCATCGTAGTTCACACTACCTTGATATTGTCCTGAACGCGCGGGCAGATGAGCTGGCAACCGGCATCACAACGCGGATAGAGCATCCTAGGTACTTGTCCGATCATGACCTGAGTTCCTTCCAGTCGATCTACATCACAAATTTCAGCCGCCTGGAGGACGCAGCAGTCGCCGCGCTTGAAGACTATGTGCAAAATGGCGGTGGCGTGGCGTTCTTCCTGGGAGATGACACGCAAGCTCGCTGGGTGACAGAGAACCTGTATCGCAACGGGGAAGGCTTGTTTCCGGTGCCGATCGCCAGCAAAGTTGGCCTGCTGTTCGATTCTGAGAGCCGCACCCCGGATTTGGTCCCCAACTTGGATCATCCGGTTTTCCGTGTGTTTGGTATTTCGAAAAACTCGTTCCTGAACAAAGTCACCATCAGCAAATATTGGGCGCTGCAAGCCAATTTTGAAGCCAAGGATGATCTAGTGCTCTGTCGCCTCCGCAACAACGCTCCGCTCGTTGTCGAGAATCGTTCCTTTGGATCGGGTCGGGTGGTGACCTATCTGATGTCGATTGACAATGCGCCTGCTGACACTCTCGGGTCCGTTGACACGCAGCAGGTCGAACGGAAGTCCAACTGGACAAGCAACCCGAGCTTCGTTGTCTCAATGATGATGCTGCAATCTTACCTGTCCAAACAAAAGGAAGGTTCATTTGAGATTGGAGCGCCGTTTGATGTTGACAACCTTTCTGTTGAGCAGTTTGGCGCAGACGTTGAGTTTGCCAGGATGGGCCAATATCCGATGACAATTAAAGTCCAAGCGATCGAAACAACGTCCGAGGATGCGGAAAACACGTCTGGAGAAACCGATGAGGTTGATGAGGACTCTGATGTGACACCTGTGTCTCTTGTTGATTCTGGGCAGGATTCAGATGATTCAACGCTAGACTCTGGAACTCAAAACTCAGCGAATCCCGACGAGAACACGAAAACTAGGACGGCCAAGTTTGAAGAGACGGATATTGCAGGCGTGTACGAAGCGCGCCTGCAATCCTTGGGGAGTTCCTTGCCCATGGTTCGGATTCGCTCCTACAACGTTGATCCGGCGGAAGGAAGGCTGGCTATTACGCCGACCGAAAACTTAGCCGCCAGTATCAACTTGGACGGGGTTGAAATCCTTAACATTGCTGACTTGGGCGGGGGTAGCGGTGCGGCACAGCAGTCCAACATGAGTCAATATTTGCTCTACGGCCTCATCCTACTGCTCATTGGTGAGCAAATGCTTGCGTATTGGGCCAGCTACCACACGCCCATTCCTGGAGGCACTCGCTGATGTCGTGGGGGAACCTGCTCCTTGCTCAATCTCCATCCGGCTCCGGCGCATCATTGCCAGAAGCGGCGGCAGCGTCCGCAACCACAGAATCGGCATCGCAAGACGCCATCCAGAGCACGTTCGAGTTCGGACGGCTTGTCAATTTTGTCTCCTGGGAATGGCTCCTGTTGGCGGTTGCAGTTCTGGCGATCATTGTCGTCGTGATTTACTTCTACATCCGCGATTGTGTGGAACTCGGCAAGGGATTGGCGGTTGTTCTCATCTTGCTTCGGGTAACGGCATTCGGTGGGCTACTGTGGATCTTCCTTCAGCCGCAGTACCGGCGTTCGCATGAGGAAGTTGTCAATTCCAAGGCAATTGTGATTGTTGATACCAGTCTGAGTATGAGCAAGATCGATGAGTCCGCTAGTCAGCGGCGTATCGACGACGTCATCGATCAACTCAAACATGGCCAACTTATTCCAGAGTTGCAGAAGGTTCATGAAGTTGATGTCTACCGCTTTGATGCTGACTTGAAACTCGTGCGCGGATTTGGCAAGCGAGACGCCAAGGCCACGGGCGATTCCGGCGATGCCACTGCGGACAATATCAATCCCGGTGACGCTAACGAGAAGGATGCAAACCCGGACAATGCTGATGCGACTGCAACGGACGGAATCGCGAATAACTCTGGAGATGCGGAATCGGACAATGGAGATCCCGACAGACGGGTCAATTGGGAGGAGGCGCTTGAACCCCAGGGCCGAGAGACACGTTTGGGACAAACGTTGCGTCAGTTGCTCAGTGATGAACGGGCAGCACCGGTGGCAGGCGTGGTTGTCGTGACTGATGGCCGCAACAACGCGGGAATGGATGTTGATTCTGCCATTACGCTCGCCAAAGAACTGCGCTTTCCTATACACACGATTGGTCTCGGGTCTGAATTGCCAGCGCTGTCAGCGCAGGTCTCAGACTTCTTGGTGCCACCTCGGGCTTTCCCCGGCGATGCCTATACACTGACGGCGTTTGTCACAGGTTCGGGGATGGAAAGCAGGAAAGGAGTCGTTGAAATCCAACGCCGCCTGGCCGGTGCGGATGACTCCACCGCCGAGGTTGTTAACTCCGAGGAGATCACCTTCGGCGAGGACGGCGAAGTCATCGCGGTGCCCTTCGAGATGAAATCAGAAGAGCCGGGCCGATTCATGCTCAAGGCCAAACTGCGTGTAAATGAACCTCGCCTGCAGAACGCTGATCAAGCCAAGCTCGAGAACGAAAAGATCATTGATGTCGTTGATTACAAGACACGCGTGCTGCTGTTTGCCAGTGGACCCACGCGTGAATACCTGTTCGTGCGCAATCAGCTCAATCGCGATGAGTCGATGATCGTTGACGTGTTGCTCCAAAACGCGCGTGAAGGGATCTCGCAGGATGCCAATGAAATCCTTGATGAATTTCCCCTCCGCAAGACGGAACTCTACGAGTACGACGCTATTGTGGCCTTTGATCCGGATTGGCGCGAGTTGTCAGAAACTCAGGTCGAACTGTTGCAAGATTGGGTTGCCGCAGAAGCAGGCGGGCTGATTGTCATTCCGGGGCCTGTCTTTACAGATCTCTGGGTCCAGTCTAAACAGGAAAATCTGAAGAAGATTCGGGCGTTGTATCCCGTTGAAATGCCGCAAAATGTCAGCGTGATTCGGGCCGGCGAGTTTGATAATACCGAAGCTTGGCCGCTGGCGTTCACATCGGAAGGACTCTCCGCGGATTTCCTTTGGTTGGAAGATACGCCGCTTGCCAGCGAGGCTGCCTGGGCAACCTTCGAAGGCGTTTACGGGTTTTATGATGTTTCCGGTGCCAAGCCTGGAGCAACCATCTACAGCCGCTTCTCAAATCCCAGTGAGAATACGGGCAGCGGTCAGCCTGTTTACATGGCGGGGCAGTTCTACGGTTCCGGGCGGGTGTTCTATTTCGGCAGCGGCGAGTCCTGGCGGTTGCGTTCTTTGGACGTTGGCTATTTCGAGGCGTTGTGGACAAAACTCGTTCGGCATGTCTCGCAAGGGCGTTTGCTGAGAGGGTCACAACGAGCGATTCTGCTTGTTGAGCGCGACAAGTATCAACTGGGTGAATCAGTGATTGTTCGAGCGCAGATGAAAGATGCCTCGCTGGAACCCTTGGTGACTGCCAGCGTCGAAATGGAAGTCATCACACCCGGTGCCGACCGTATCACGGTTCCATTGAAGCCAACAATGAGTGAAGCGGGAACATACGAGGGGCAGTTCCCTGTCTACAAAGAAGGGACGTTCCGCTTGAGAATGCAGAGCCCGGACGCGTCGTCGGAAGTTGCTGAGCGAACGATCGAAGTCAAACTTCCTCAGTTGGAAAGTGAAAACACGCAACGAAATGACGCACTGCTGGAAGAAATTGCCAAAGAGACGGGCGGGCAGATGTATCTCGGATTCGAGGATGCGCTAGAGCCTGCAAACAACGAATCGTTGTTCAACAACCTCCCCAGCGCAGAGCGAACGCTTGTGTTGGCAGATCGCCCGCAGTCACTATGGGATAACCAATGGACGCTGTTCGCGATCGTGGGAGTTTTGTGTGCGGAATGGCTCATCCGCCGGCTGTGCAAGTTGGCCTAGGCGGTTTAAGCATAAGCAAACAAGTCAATTCATATTCACTGCGACGGACAAGCGATGTCAGTCACAACTGATCCAGTGCCGCAGACCAAAGGGAACGGGCATTCCACGCTCTCGCCCTCAATAACGTCTGCGCTGAACGCGTTGCGGTCGAAAATCCGCATGTACGTGTGGGTTCAAGGCTTGGCCCTTGTGATCGCCTGGTTAGGGTTGTCCTTTTGGATTTCTTTGGCGATTGATTGGCTGCCTGTGCCCTTTGGCAATGACGAGCCGGGAGTTCCCGTACGAGTTGGTGTGTTGATTGCCACGGGCGTTGTGGTGATGTTTATCCTGGTTCGGTACGTGTTGCGGCGCTCAGTTGTGCCATTACGTGACCGCAACATGGCTGTGCTTTTGGAGCGGCGGTTTCGCGAGTTCGACGACAGCTTGCTCACCGCCGTGGAATTGACGGCGGAGCCAGAGCACGCGTCAGGCTTCAATCCCGATATGCTGGAGGAAACGTGCAAGATTGCCGTGGATAAAACCGGCAAGGTTCAGGTTTCTGAAGTCCTCAATCCTGGCCCCCGAATGCTGGCGGTGGTTATGGCGATTGTCTTGGTCGGTTCGGTGGCTGCGTTCGCCGTCGCGGCGTCGGACAGTTTCAATACATGGTTTAACCGAGCTGTTTTGCTGAGCGATGACCTTTGGCCGCGAACCAACCATATCAAGATTGAGGGTCCAAGAGTTCTCAAAGTCGCTCGCGGCGAAGATGTAACCATTCGCGTGATCGCCACGAGTGAAGGTGAGAAGGAACTCCCCTCCAATGTGCGGATGGAGTACATCAACGAAGACGGCGTTGAGAGCAGCACAAACCTGGATCGGCGCGCTCCCAAGAATGGGACCCAGGAATTTTCACATACCATCTATGGAATGCTTTCATCCATCAAGTTTGATGTCATCGGAGGAGACCATCGCATCCGCGATTATGAAATTCATGTCGTTGATCGTCCCAGCGTGCAATTGACGCTGCATTGTGAGTATCCCGAATACATGCGCAACCCTGCCACCGGCGAGTTTCCTTTTCCACCGGAAATTCCCGTGACGCGAACGGTGGAGATCCCCCGCGGAACAAGAATCTCCGTCAAAGCTGAAGCCAACAAGCCGCTGCAACAAGCACGCTTGCATGTGTCCGACACAGACAGCGGCAGTGAGGGGGCGGTCGTTCCGCTCGATGATCCGGAGAATTTTTCCCTGGAGATACCTGCGCTGGAAACGGATCGGTTCATCCAGCTTTCGCTACTGGATACGGATGGAATTTCCAGCAAAGAACCAACCCGGTTGATGATCGTTGCGATGCCGGATGAGCCACCGACGGTTGATGCCCGGCTGCGCGGGATCGGCACAGCCATCACTCCAGATGTTGTTATACCGTTGGTTGGTGAGTTGCGGGATAGGTACGGTTTGGACCGGGCGTTCTGGGACATTGTCGTCCTCCAGGGTGAGGATACACGCGCTGATGCGCAAGTAGATCTAAGCAACTTTCGACGGGGGCGATCAGTTCAGACCTATGCGTTGATCACGGAGGATGGTGAGCTCCAGGAATCGTTGGACATTCGCCGATTGCGACGCGAAGAAATTCGCCGTCGCAACGAGGAAGCCCGCCCAAATCCAGGCTCTCCTGACGGTGGAACAAATGACGTTGACGACGGCACTGTTGACGATGGCAATGCAAACAGCGTGGGCAATGCCGGTGATGGGGAAATGGCCGCTGGCATGTCAGCTCCGTTCCTGTTCGCGGATAGCTTGAGTGCAAACGACGTTACCTTCCAAGCCGATCAGCAGAATGAAACCGGCGGCTTAGCATCAGATCAATCGCAACAACCGGATGATCTCCAACCCTCCGTTGATCCCAGCAATCCGTACCAGTTGGTCCCGGGCGAAATGTTGCAATTGACCATCGTGGTCGCGGATGCATGCACGCTTGATGGTCAGCCCAATATTGGCCGCAGCCAAGTCTTTCGTCTGGAGGTTGTCACGCCACAACGGCTCCGTAGCATTCTAGCCGGTCGGGAACTAGCACTCAGAAAACGGTTTGAAGATCAGTTGATTGTCGAGTTTGATGGTTCCATCGACTTGATCTCTGGGTTGAACTTTAAGGCAATTGAAGCCGCTCCCGAAACGATCGACTCCTCCAAAGACGCGCAATTGCTGAACATTCACAACCTGCCAGGCGACAGATTTGCAACCAAGCGACTGCAGGGCGAGTGGATGGCTGGCGATGCGGGGACGTTACCGATTCTTGCAATGCTATCCAGCACTTGGAGCCAACCTTTGGCAGTCATTGCGTTAGGCAGTTGGCGCCAACAACCCGGCTTGGAACCTGGCGAACGCCCTCGACAGCTCCGGCAGAAAACGCGCGGCGAGCTAATGTTGCAGGCGGAAGCAGACGTTCGTGAAGTCATCCTTCGTAGTCAAAAGAACGCCAATGAGATTGTCGGTATTGCCGAAGGCTTTGAAGACATCCTGCTGGAGTTCACCAACAACCGCGTACCCGATAGCCAGGAGTTGACATCCCGCATTCAAGAGAACATCGCCACGCCGCTCAGAGAGATTGGCGAAACGATGTTTCCGCTGCTTGATCAAAGATTGCTCGTTTTACAGGAGAATCTGAATAGTCCGGCGACTCGCGAAAAGGCGGTCTTGGAAGCTCAGCAATACATGCTGGAAGTTGACGACGCCATGCAGACCGTGCTCTCCCATATGCTGCAACTAGAATCGTATGAAGAGCTCGTCGAGAAGATGCGGGAAATCATCGAGATCCAAGAGCGGATCAATCGTGAGACCGGAACCTACCGACGGCAACAGATCTTTGGTGGAGGGAATGATGGGGGCGGTCAATAGCGCGAAAAAGTAAGGAGCGGATGGGGAAGCGGGCAACAAGTGTTTCCCTTTCCCCAGGACAAACTGGAACAAATTGCTCATCAGCCGCGTCGTAGTTTTGCAAGTTGAAAGTGTTACAGCCAGGAACGGGTCTTTCAGGAGCGAACCATGGCCATATCTCGCCCGACGAGTTACTCCTTGATGAGGTCTCCCAAAGCCACAGGTGGGTTGCTGGCTTGTGGATTGGCGATTGTCATGATGTTCGTCTCAACAATGGGAGGGACACTCCAAGCTCAAGTTCGGCAACCTGGCGTTTCCTCCACGCAGGACCGTCCAAAGAATGAGCAGCTGGCGAACGAGCAAGCCATGCTCACACGGAAGTATGAAGAGTTTCGCGAGATCCTGCTGCGAATGGCTGAATTCACCTCCGAAACGGACCCGCTCAGGGCAGAGTTGCTGCGGAAAACAATTCGTGAATCCAGCAACCGCGAAATCGAAGAGCAATTTGTCAAGATTACCGCGGCGCTGCGAGACCGTCGCTTGGCAGTCGCTGCTGACTCCCAGACACAGATCCAAGCTGACCTGGAAGCCATTCTCGAATTGTTGATGACAGAAATCCGTCCTGAACGGCTTGCTGGCGAGAAGGCACGACTTAAAGAGTACATCAAGCGCGTCAAACAACTGATTCGCGAGGAGCGCGAATTAGAAGAGCGCACTCGCCGTGGAGATGACGAGCGTCGTTTGGCCGACCGCCAGAACAGAATCGCAGATTCCGCTCAAGGTTTGGGTGATGACATCTCCAAGAACGAAGGCCTTGAGGGAGAAGGCAAAGGTGAAGGAAAGGGAGAAGGCAAAGGTGAAGGAAAGGGAGAAGGTAAAGGCGAAGGAAAGGGAGAAGGCAAAGGTGAAGGGCAAGGCCAGGGCGAAGGAGAAGGTGGAGGAAGCGGAGAGGGTCAAGGTCAGCAGCAGCCCTCAGAAGATGGGGGAATGTCTGAAATTCAGAAGAAGATAAAGCAGGCCGAAGAGGCCATGCGGAAAGCTAAGCAGAAGCTTGAAAAGGCTCAACGCGAGGGCGCGATCGAGGATGAAAAGAAAGCTCAAGAGCTGCTCAATGAAATTCAAGCCGAACTTGAACGGTTGCTTAAGCAACTCCGTGAGGAAGAGCTCGCTCGATTGCTGGCCTACCTTGAGGCCCGTTTCAAGAAGATGCTGGAAATGCAAGTGCAGGTTTACGAAGGAACGCTGCACTTGGACATCGCGCTGCTAACGCTCGACGAGCCGTCGCGGACGGAAATCATTCAAGCCGGCCGATTGAGCCGTAAAGAATCCGCCATCGCGCTGGAAGCCGACAAGGCACTCAACCTGCTGCGCGAAGAAGGTTCGGCCGTCGCTATGCCTGAGGCCGTGATGCAGATGAAAGAAGACATTGATCAGGTCGTGCTCAGACTTGCGGAGACGCACGTCGGTGAGATTACACAAGGGATTGAATTGGATGTGATTGCAGCGCTTGAAGAAATGATCCTAGCTTTGCAAAAAGCTCAGCAAGACTTGGAACAGCCGCCGTCAAACGCTCCTCCCAGTCCACCGGGCGATAAGCCGCTGATCGACAAGTTGGCGGAATTGAAGATGCTTCGTTCGCTGCAATTGCGTGTGAACAAACGAACTCAACGATATGCCGGTTACGTCGAAAATGCGGCCGATGATGAAGCGGGCCAAGCTTTGGAAGCCGACCTGATTGAGTTATTGCAGCAGCTGTCCGGTCGGGAATCACGAATTTTCAAAGCAACGCGCGACATCGTGACTGGAAAAAATCAGTAGCGGCAAAGCGCCCGATGTCCGCTTTCGCCGGTGGATCCATTCTGGAAAAATTGGCCGGTGGCTGTCGCAAACGGTAACATGCAAGAGGATTAAGTGCTCGCTCATCGGCAGGAAAACAAACCCATGAAGAGCTCCATCATCTCAGTTCGCTTTGGCAGCTTTGCTCGCCAGACGCTGAATCCATTCATTACGGCATTGTACTTGGTTGTATTTCTTGCTGGGCCGCTCTCCGCACAAGATAATCTCTTTGGTGATGGCCAGTTCGGTAGTACGCCAACTCTCTATGCCTGGAATATCGATCAACTGCAGGAAAAGGTTAACGCGTGGTTGGAAGAGGCCCAAGCGACGGGTGACCAGCGGGAGCAAGTCGAGGCTATCTTGGCGGGAGAAGAGCTTGCCGCAGCGCGTGGTCCGGAAGTGCTCTTAAAGCTGGCAGATCTTGTTGCGATTGTCGATGCTGACGCCGCTGAAGTTGTCGATTTATGTAAGCAAAACAACCCCCACATTGTGCCGCCGGGATTTGCTTTTTTGACCAGTCAGGATACGCCGGCTCTGGTGCGTAACAACATTCGATTGCTGTATGGGCGTTGGCTTTGCCAGGCTCGCTATTTCGATGAATGCCTGACACAGCTCGATGGCCTGCAAGCGGATCAAGTTGCTGATCCCGGTTCGCTATTCTTTTACAAAAGCGTCGCTTATCATCGCCTTTCCATGAAGGAGCCAGGCCTTGAGTCTCTGGCTCAATTGATCAACGAAGTCGGTGACCGTCCTCATCGATACGATGCGCTGGCCGAGATCATGCATCATGATTTGACCACCCTGGAAGATGGATCACTGGATGAGATTTCCCGGTGGATGGACGATGTCGAACGGCGGTTAGATCTTGGCCGTACCGGAACCAAGGTTCGCGGCTTGGAAGACCAAATTGTTCAAGGGCTGGACAAGATTATCGAGGAGTTGGAAAAGCAGCAGGGCTCCGGCAGTGGCGGAGGCAGCACTCAGTCCAGCAAACCGGCGAACGACAGCAATATCATGGGCGGCAGCGGGCCCGGTGAAGTTGATCGCTCAAATATCGGCAGCGCTGAGGGCTGGGGAACGCTACCGCCGAAGGACCGCCAGGAGGCGCTCCAGCAAATTGGACAGGAGTTTCCACCGCAGTTTCGGGCTCACATCGAACGATATTTCCGACGGCTCGCAGACGAGGGAAAGAACTAATCGCACCGAGGAGGAGCGGCCAGGCAAGAATGATCCGCGGCCCGACAGCAAACGAGCTGGATTTGCCGCCCCGGGGTCTCAGCAAACAAGGTAGACTGGTGGGATCGCGGTGACCGTTCCGTCGCCGACGATCCCGTTTTTGTTGAGGAAATGATGAAAGGACGAGTTCTATACACCCTAGACCAAACTGTGCGACAGCCACGTAACTGGTTGTTCTTGAGCCCGCGCGCTGTGCTGGGGTTCGGCATCGCCCTGAGTCTGGTTGTCGGCAGCTCTGTCTACGGTCATGCAAGGCGGGCCGTCGCTCATGCCCAATCGCAGTTTATCGTTCAAACGCTAAACGGCGACGAAGCAATCGGCCAGATCATTCTCTTGGATGACCGCCAGCTCGTCCTGGCCACTAGCGAAGGGGATCGCAGCTTTGCCGTGGACAGTTTGCTGCAGATGACGCCTACAGAACGCGTCGACACGCCGGCCGAAAACACGGGAGTTGAGGTTCAGTTGATTGACGGCACGCAACTGACCGGGACTGAATTGACAGCCGGTGATGGCAGAGTTCGTCTCAAAGCCTTGGCCCAGGATGTCGTTATACCGTTCCGCATGATGGCGCACGCGCGTTTTCGCAAGTTCGATGATCAGCAAACGGAACAATGGAAGGGAGCGCTGCAAGCCGCGGATGCGTCAGATTTGATCGTCGTCCGTGCCGGAGACAACCTCGACTATCTAGATGTCGTGATTCAAGCGGTGACGCCTGACGAAGTGACCGTTCAGGTGGACGGGGAGGAACGCTCGCTCGGCCGTGAGCGCGTCGATGGCCTGATTTTCGCAAACCCCAATCCACCTCAACTTGGCAATCCACTGTGTATTCTCGATATCGGACTGCCCATACACGTTCGAACACTCAAGTTGACCGACCAACGTCTCACTGTTCGCACTCAATCGGGCATTTCGCTGGCTTTGCCGTTGGGTTCGATTCGCGGATACGATTTCTCAGCTGGAAAGCTGATGTACTTGGGCGATGTGGAACCTGACGTGATGAACGTCGTCAAGTTTTTGGGCCCAGCGTTTCCGCTTGAATTGGAAATGCACAAACCGCGGCGAAATCAATCTCCTGATGGTCAACCCATCTCCATCCAAAGCCAGGTCTATCGTAAAGGTCTCGGCATTCGCAGTAAGACAGAGTTGACCTACCGGCTGCGCGGCGAGTATCGCCGTTTTGAGGCTATCGCCGGCATTGATGATGAAGTGCGAGGCAGGGGAGGGCACGTCCAGTTGATCATCCGAGGCGACGACAAAGTCCTCTTCGATGAAGCCGTTGACGACAGCCGCGGCGCTGTCCCGCTCACCTTGGACGTCAGTGGAGTGAATCGTTTGACGATTTTGGTGGATTTTGGCGAAAATCAAGGGTTCGCCGATCACCTGGATCTGGCGAATGCCCGGGT
>JALCBR010000098.1 GCA_028066245.1 Pirellulales bacterium
GCTGGGCCAAGCTCAAACTCTAGCGAGTCCAGTTACTTATGCATGAAGCAATAGGTATCGCATTGTCAAAGAGGTGACTCACGAAGGCCAGTCAGCACGGGTCGTGTCCGGTTCAGCTACTTTTGACACAGATCTCGAAGACATGTGGGACGCTGTGACAAATCCGGAAAGAATTCCTCGCTGGTTTCTGCCGATCAGTGGCGATCTCAGACCCGGCGGACGTTATCAACTCGAAGGCAACGCAGGAGGAAAAATCAGTCGATGCGATCCGCCAGAGGCGTTGGATGTCACGTGGGAGTGCAGCGGTAACATCAGTTGGGTGCGAGTACGGCTGGATGCTCACGACGATGGAACGAGGCTGACGCTCGAACACATCATGCTCAAAGACGAAGCTAGCGAAGAGCACTGGCGGAAGTATGGCCCCGGTGCAACAGGAGTCGGTTGGGACCTGAGTTTCTTTGGATTGCTTCTGCACATCCGGACGGGCGAATCGATTCTGCAGGATGAATACCATGCTTGGCTGGCGACGGAGAACGGCAAGACTTTCATTCGAGAATGCTCAATGACCTGGGGCAGTGCTCACATCGCCTCGGGCGAGGATGATCCGACTGCCAAAGGCATGGCCGAACAAACCGCAAAGTTCTACTGCGGTGAATAGAAAGGACTAGCCAATGCATGCTTTCGCGGTTCTTGCCGACCCGGTGCGACGCTGCATTGTTGAGCAGTTGATGGATCGGGAACTCTCTTCTGGGGAGATCGTTGATACCGTTGGCGAAGTGTTCGGAATTTCGCAATCGGCAGTTTCTCAGCAGCTGAAGGTGTTGAGAGAAAACGGATTCGCAAGTGTTGCCATCGACGGAAATAGACGGCTTTACTCACTGGACTCAAAGGGTTTCGAGCAAGTGGGCGAATGGCTTGCCCCGTTTCGTCGTTTCTGGGCGCCAAAGTTTGAGGCGTTGGCGAAAGAGGTGTCGAGAGGGAAACGCTCGAAGAAGAAGCTGTAGAGGTTGTCGGACCGGACGATGCTGAGGTGGCTTAGTGCCCAACATTTCAAACTATGCTTTGGCGCGTTTTTCGCGCTCATGACCAGTCGAAGCGACTGTTTTCGCTCCAGCTTGAATCGGATAATTGTCGTAGGTTTCACTTCCAGGTGTCTGAAACTGACATCCCAACAGACAGTCAAGTTCCTCAAAGGCAACAAACGCGAGCAGACCGCGACGTTGGCCACGTGTCGTGCTGGGCACGACAATTGGATAAAGGGGCCCTCTCGGAGAGGAGAACGCGCTACGTGCGCTCAGCGGAACGGAGGAGACGCGCAGTCAGCGTTTGGAGTCTACCACGGTAGATATCTCAGCTTGGGCCAAGTCCTCGACCGCGTGATTTGAGGTTACTTGTGGTCTGCCTTCTCGAGCGGGCCAATGTACTTTGTCGCGACAACGACTTGGTCGAACCAGACCGTATGGGACTGCAGGTTTGCAGTATCCGTGTGCTTCACGGCATGCTGCTCTGTATGGCCAAATGCACGTTCTGTCACGTAGCTCATCAACCAGAAGACGTTTGCTTTGAGCTTCTCTGTTGAACGCCAATTGAGTCCAGTGACGTGTGCAATCTGTTCGCCGTCACGCCAAAGTGTTTGTTCCCCATCATGCTTCCCAGGCGTGTTGAGCTTCACGCGGACTTCCATGCAGATCCACTCTCCACGTGGAATGTCTCCGCCCTCAGCGGGAAAGCTGTTACCCCAGTAGTTGCCATCAGGCGCTGCCCGCATCTCCTGCCAGTACGTGTAGAAGTTCCATTTCCCTGGCGGCGGGTTCTTACCCCAATCAAACCACGGTTCGATACCGGTGGTGAAGAAGTCGTCTCCCTTGGGTTGTTTGCCAGCCTGACCGAAGCTCCCCCATCGCTTTGCTTCGCCGTTGATGTGGACGAAATGGTGCACGTATCCAGCGTCGTCCGCGAACTTCACATAGAACCTGGCAAAGATCTCGTCTTGCCCTTCCGGCAGCCACTTGATGAGTCCCCCACCATTGTTTTGCCCGCGCGTGGCCGTCATTTGGCAAGCATGCTGCCCAAAGAACACATCTGCCTTGTTGTCCGTGACGCTAACGCGCGACTCATCGCCAGCGGATTGATCTTCGTCCCAATGATCAAGTTTGCCTGACTCAAAACCATCGACGAACAGTACGGCTGCATCTGTCTCAATGGCCCGATCCCCTGCGTAGTTGGCCGCCAATCCGCGCATGGGCTTGTTCTCACCCTGAGGGAAATTACCGGGACCAGCCCAAATACAAAACAGAATGAGACAGGAGTGAAGAGCATGCACCATAGCGCTGCGCTCAACGGAGAGATGGTTGGTTTAAGCCACACCAGCATATACTGCACAAACCTGGAGATGGAGGGTAGCTCAAAAGCTACAAGCTTTCGCGCCTGTACCGCGTGTCCAATGCGCATATGAATGTCACGGTTTTGCATAGGGGCGGCTCCCCTTGTTTTGACTGGTGCCTGTTGCGAATAATTCATCGTAAGTCTAGAGATAATGGCGAGTTTTGATTGCGTGCAGCGTGGCCGGCACCTGGAAGTGACGCCGCCTCCATTGGATTCCAGCAACCCGTACTCGCTTGTTGTGCCGGATGATCCGTATGCGCTGACAGGACCGACGATCAAGAAGTGGCAGTGGTATTAGAGCGCAATTCAAATCATCACACAGTCCTGAGTCAATTGGCACTGCCCCGAGTTCACTCCATGTCGACCAAAACAGATATCTTCCAACGCGTTGCGGAGACGCAACATGTCGAGCCCGCACTCGCGACAAACGCTGAGGAGTTTGAGAAAGTCGTGCGATCGCGGCGCAGCACACGTGCTTACCGAGATGATCCGATTCCTGAAGAGGTCATGCGGCATTGCCTGAATCTGACACTCATCGCGCCGAACTCGTCGAATCTTCAGCCGTGGGAATTCTATTGAGTCCGCAGCGCCGAAAAGAAAAAAGAAGAACTTGCGCGACTTTGCCTCGGCCAGCCTGCGGCCACAACCGCTGCAGAACTAGTCGTGTGTGTGGCTCGACTCGATACGTGGAAACGTCATCGCCAGATGACAGAGCGGTGAAGATATATTAGTTGTCACGCGACAAACGGCGTGCTGATTGGCCGATCGCGATGGAGAGTGACCCACTCTGCGTTCTCAGCGAGGACTTCTCTTCCTAGTTGTTGAAGCAATTGCTCCAGTTCTAGGTTCATCGGTTTGGATGTTGCTTGCAGTTCTTTGAGCCTTTTGAGCGCACATTTGAAGAGTGACGCCATACGCGACGCCTGCTGCGCGAGTGGCCCGAACTTTCGATTCTGCAAGTGCAGCGTAAAGATCGCTACGAGGATGGTAGGAGCAGCAACCAACACAACCAACCACGGCGAATGACCGAGGCTGGATTTTATGGCGGCCAGGATCACCCCGACCCCCAACATGATTCGAGCTGCCCACGTCCAGCGACGCTCGGCCCGAACAGCTTTTTGCGCGGCATGAGTGAAGTAACTGAGTTGCTCTTGTAGCCAGTTTGTCGATATCGCGCTGACTCTGACATCGAAGCTTGCCCTATCGTCTGGGTTTGAATCCAAACTCGTCGCCTTGAATGTCGCGTTCCTGATGGCCGTACGAATCCAGCGGAGTTCGCTGTGCTGCCGGTGCAGATAGAATTGACACACAGGGTTGTGCATTCCGGCAGCCAGCCAGTGGGTTTGGACGCGCAATCCTTCAGCCAGGGCACGGTAGTCCAAATACCGTTCTTCCACGCGAAACAACTTGATGCCGTAATAGACTGAAAACGCGACTACGATAATTGCACCATAGGCAACAGATAGCAACCAGCCACTTACGGCATTCAAATGGATCTGCAAAGTAATTGCAGCCGTGAATGACAGGTAAAGGACTGCTGCCCACGCGCGAAGATAAATTCGCTGCATGCGGATTGCCAGAGCATCTGCGATCACGAACTGCTCACGGATGTCGCACGTCGCGCCGCCCTGCGAAATTTGCTTCGACTCGATGCATTCGGAAGCTCGAGACTCACGGCTCAATGCCTTCGACTTAAGATTAAAAGTGTTCAAGTTTCGTCGGGCAAGCGCCATCGTGGGAGCATCTTTCAATGCAACGGGTTCTTCCTGGTTGTCAACCAGAAATTCCAGCGTAATTGCCTTTCCGGATGTTGTGCGATCGACCGGCACACGTGCGACGTCTCCCAGTTCCTCTTGGCTCAACTGATCTCCATGAGCGCGTAGTGAGACGGGAATCCCATGCCGAACAAAATCAACAACCTGCCATGTTCCACCCAACTTGCCGGTATATTCTCCATCCCACAGGGCAATCATGAGCTGGCTGTGTTCGGCGACAAACGCACCTGTCAACGCGTATTGGATCGCTCGTGGATCGCTTGTCTGCGGGGCTTGTTTTGCATCTGAGTGAGGTGGAATCGTTACAACACCAACTGAGTTTTGGACCAAGCGGCGGAATTCGTCAGTACTTTCTGGGCTGCCAAAGTCTTGTTCATAGTCTGCTGCCGGAAATGGCAGCACCGCAACAAGCTCAACTCCCAACTCCAAGGCAATCTCGGCGACTAGGCGGTCAGCCCCTTCAGCCAGAGGGGAAAGGACTCGCAGAGGAGTTTCCGGCAGCAAGCTTTGAACTTCGGCGAAAAGATCCCGCAAAACCGACTTGATCTTGTCCAAATCTTCAAGCGGAAGCTCACGGTGCCCGGTGACTCCGATGACAAACGGAATGCCGGCCGATGGATGACCATCTTTCTTCATGGTTTGATGGGGTCGTTTGTCGAAGAGATTTGCGATATCGCGCAGCGAATTGCTTGGCACAGTGTGTTGCAGGTCTTAGCGTAATTGGCACCACAAACCTGCGATAGCCCGGAATCTCAACCGCTCATTCCTCCGAATCTTTGTACCTAACGAACTCGAACGAGAAAGCGATGGCAGCAGAAACAAGGCCGAATGACAACCAGTCACCCCGTTTGCAAGCGTTGTTAGAACAGTGCCAGGAGCTTGGCGATTTTCATCGTCAAGCGGACGCTGACGCTCTGCGGCTTTTGCGGTGGCATAACGTCCTGGTTATTGTGGCTACGATTTTTGGGTATGGTGCAGTCTTGTTCGCCATCTGGCAGTTGACCGGCGCGCCGTGGCCAAGCGCGCCAATCGTCGGCAGTTTAGAATTCGCCTTCGCTGTTGCCACAACGATCGCTGTCCTGTCGGGACTGTGGGCTGCCGTGGACCACCGCTGGCGGTTACGCCGCTTTCAAGCTGAGGCGGCACAGTTTGCCAGATTCAACTTCGTCTTGAATCGCGGTTCAATCAACTCCAATGGCGAGCACATCACACCAGATGAGATAGTGAAGCGCCTTGCCAACCTAAGACCCGCAGGTGTTCGCGAGTGGATTCGTGGCGAACTGAATGTCCTCGAGTTCTGCAAGGCCGCCGACGTTGCTCAACGATGGCTTAATGAGGAACTTGTTGAGCTGCAAGATTACTATTCCCAACACCGTCTTGAGAAGCAGCGAGACTACTTCGCATCCGGGGAAAAGTGGCGATACCATTGGGAGCACGTCACGAAGCTAATTGCTCACTCGTGCTTCTTTGTCAGTGTGATCGCAGCCTGCGCGCACTTCTGGTGGGACGAAGTCATCAAGCACTTCTTTCACATCGAACTTCGGCCCGTTTTTGGAGAACAAGCAACCGACGGTCATGCTTTGGACGCCATTTCGTTCAGCTTGTTGCTCTTGGCCGCATTTTTGCCTGTGATCGGTGCTGCAATGAGGAACTTTCGCTCAGCTAATGAATTCGGCCGTAATGAGAATCGCTACTGCGCGTTGCGGAATCACTTGAGCCAACTTGCGGACAAGTTGGAAGCCGCCGAATCCTCGCCTGCGAAGATTGACTGCATGTTCCAAGTTGAGGAAGCGTTGGAGTATGAGCACCGTTCTTGGCAGCGATTGATGGTCGAGGCCGAGTGGTTTGGGTAGTTCGTTGATTGCGCCGATGTCAAAACACGTTTGAGCATGGCAGGCCGCGCGGGTAGCTGTCGCCACACAGTGATGGTTGATCCGCTGCTTGATTGGTGAATTGAATACGCAAGAGTCGCGATCTATCATCAATTGGGTTTGCATACGGCAACAACTCTCCCAGATAACCACACTACTTCGCATTCCGGAGTCGACGCGATGGCGGAGAAGTTGCGAATATTCCTCTCATCACCGGGCGATGTAGGTCTAGAGCGTGACCTCGCACAACAGGTCGTGGAAAGACTACAGGGCGAATTCGGAGCAAGGGTTTGGCTGGAAACCATCCGATGGGAAGACCGACCGGTTCGCGCCACAGCGGCATTTCAGCCGCAGATCATTCCGCCCTCGCAGACGGACATCGTCGTCTGCATTTTGTGGTCGCGATTGGGTACGCCACTCTCAACCGACTACCAACGGGAAGATGGGACTCGCTACGGCTCTGGGACAGAGTGGGAATTTGAGGACGCAGTTAAAGCTCATCACGCGAATGGCCTTCCAGACATCCTGGTTTACAAGCGAGATGAAGTTCCTCTGGCGAGTTTGAAAGACAGTAAGGAACTCGAAGTGCGCCGCAAGCAATTTGAGGCGCTCGAATCTTTTGTGCAGCGCTGGTTCTTCGGTGATGACGGGTCATTTCAAGCCGCCTTCAAGGTCTACAGTGTTCCCGATGAGTTTGAGCGGATTCTTGAAGCAGACCTTCGGCGGTTGATCGAGGAACGCCTGCCAGAACACATTCCCAATAGCGACAAGCCCACTGCACGCTGGCATCGAGGATCGCCCTATCTGGGCCTGTCGTCATTTGACTTGCAACATGCGCCCGTGTTTTTTGGCCGCACCCGAGCTATTAGTGAAATCCGTGACGCGCTCGTTCGTCAGGCGGAGCGAGGATGTTCGAGCTTGATTGTTTTTGGAATGAGTGGTTGTGGGAAGTCGTCGCTTGTCCGCGCAGGCGTACTAGGCACAATGACGCGGCCGGGCGTCGTGGAGGGCATCGAACATTGGCGTTGGTGTATCTTGCGTCCCAGCGACGTGACCGATGCAGGATTGTGTCGCGGGCTAGCGACAGCCATCACCAATGAGACCGGGCTTCCCGAACTTATCCGACAAGGGGTTACGTTAGAATCTTTGGAAGCTGCTCTTCTTGAAGCGCCAAAACACGCTGTTACGCCAATTGGAATGGCATTGCGCGCGATTGCTTCGGGCGACGACATCCCCGCTTCACCGTCTTCGTTGGATGTCAATGCACGGCTGATTATCGTTGTTGACCAACTGGAAGAGATATTCACTCTTGAACAATTCGACGGCGAGCAGCGGCGGTTGTTTGTGCGCTCTCTGGAAGCCTTAGCTCAAAGCGGCTTGGTTTGGGTGATCGCAACGATGCGCAGCGATTTCTATCCGCGTTGCCTGGAGATTCCAGAACTGGTTCGTCTCAAGGATGGGGACGGCCAGTATGATCTGCTGCCGCCCACGTTTGACGAAGTCGGGCAGATGATTGAGTTTCCGACACGAGCTGCCGGCTTGCGGTTTGAAGTCGATCCGGAATCGGGGCAACGCCTTGATGCGCGTTTGCATGAAGCGGCAGCGCAAGACTCGCAGGCCCTACCTTTGCTTTCGTTCACGCTGGACGAGCTCTATCGACGTCGCAGTGAAGACGGCGTGTTGACGATCAGAGCTTACGAAAAGCTGGGCGGCTTAGAGGGTGCGCTGGCACGGCGGGCCGAAGAAGTCTTCGCCGCACAGCAGCCTGAGGTTCAAGCCGTTTTGCCCTCGTTGCTGCGCGGCCTCGTGACGGTCGATCCAACCGTCGACAATATCATCGCTGCACGGCGAGTCGTACAGGCGGAGTTGGCGAATACTCCCCAGCAGCAGTTGATGCTAGCGGCGCTCATCGACGCGCGCCTCGTCGTTACAGATCGCTCGGAGGATGGTACTCCCGTCGTGCGTGTTGCGCACGAGGCGCTAATTACGCACTGGCCGCGCGTGCAAGAATGGCTGAATGATGGTCGTGACTTCCTACGTATCCGCGCACGCTTGGATCAGGCGTCTGATCGCTGGCGGTTGGACGAACGGCGGACCGACTTGCTCCTGCCGGCAGGCAAGCTCCTCGCCGAAGCGGAAGATGCGTTAGCAACCCGCCGCGACGAATTGTCCGGACCAGTCATTGAATTCGTGACGGCATCGCAGCGGAGGCGCAAACGCCGCCGAGTCACACAGTATTCTGTCACGGCGGCTGTCGGAGCCATCATCACCGCCGGGAGCATCTGGGGTTACAACAAGTGGCAAGATTGGCAAGACGGGCTCGCCCAGGCAGCCGAACGGGAAAAGGCGGCCGATGAGAAATCTCGGGAGGCTGAATTAGAAGCCATGCGAGTGGAGTTTACGGACAGCGTGAGTGAAGCGCGACTCCAAATGATCGACTTCGTCAAACCCGAGAAATCAAAAGCCCGCGCGATCGAAAGGTTTAAACGGTGCGTCGAGATTGCGGAGACACTTGCGGAGGAAGCCCCGGTAGACGAACGAGAAAAATGGCTTGGAGAACTGCTCGGGCAGTTAATGAACCTGTCGGATGCTTATGCCGCTGTCAGTAATGCTGAGAAAATGACGGCAACACTTGAGAAACGGGAACGGATTATCGCGAGGATTCCGCCAGATGAAATGGATCGATTGATCAACACCGTCGCTTATGAGTACTCGGCAAACCGGTCGACGGTTCTTCAATTGCAGATCGAACTCGCAATTGCGAATCATTACCTAAAACAAGGGATTCGCAATGCGAGAGGTGAACCAGATGCACTAACGGAAGAAGATGAAGCGACATACAAAGCGCTCATTAAGATGGCGACACTGGTCGCGGAAAGTACCAGGCGGCTTGAGGATTTGGCATATGTCGCCGTGACCAACGACATTTACGGGCAGGCGCTCTTCAATGTCGATCGGATTGAGGAGGCGGAAGCCCATTTTCGCATTTCTGTTCAGATCGAAGCTGAGCGGCTTGAGCGGCAACTCGTCGAAGACTTCGATAGCGTGTCTCGCTCGGCATCAACGCGAAATCTGTTTCAAAGTTTTGCAGACGAGCAAGAAGATACAGCCAATAATCGCGTCCGCTCGCTGCCTCCACTGGGTATTGACTTCTTCGCCGACGGTGACATCGGCATCTTCTGTGACGGGCAAAAGCTGCCCTCATTGGTCATCGACCGCGTCATTGCCGGTGGTCCCGCCGACGAAAGTCAAGCTGTTTCTGTCGGCGATACCATCTTGCGGGTTGCGGTTGGCGACGGCGAGTGGATAAGTGACGATGAAGCGACCGAGGTTCACGAGGTGTTCTCTGAGTTCTTCGGGGAGCCGGGAACCTTGATCCGCATTGAACTTCAAGATGGCAAGACTTCGGAGTTGAAGTTCGTAACTCTTGAGCGCAAGAAACTTTGGGCGCCGTTTGAATGGCAATCCGCAAAGATTGCGATTGTCTATCAAGAGCGATTACAACGACTGGGCTCTTGTCTGGCAGATCAAGAGAAATTCGATGAAGCACTGGGATTCCTGCGCGCGGCACAGGCTGTCAACGAATACCTAGCTGAGGAAGATCGAACGCGTGATTACATTTCAAACGCGAGTCGCCTCAGCTACACGATCGCGCGCGTTCTGGAGGAACTAGGACAGTCACAGGACGCTCATGAAACGCTCATCGCGGCTGCGGACGACTCCGCACGTTCCGCTGGCACGCTCGCGGAGTCGACATTACGCCAAGGCGTCGAAGCGCGATCGACTGCCGCTCGGCGACTTCGCAACCTCAATGCGCCGGTACAGGCTATCGAACAGTATCGGCTGGCTGCGGAACTACAGCGGAGAATTTGTGCGCTTGCGGAAGACCCGGAGGAACTGACTGCACTCGCGGAGTTGCTTGTCGCCACCGCAAAGATTATCCGCCAGGACAACGAGTTGCTTGCGACGAAGGCCATCCCGCTCTTGCAGGAAGCACAGACGACTCTCGCCCGAGTTTGTGAGCTGGATCCCGATAACAGCGTTGCATATGAGGCCAGAAACGAAGTTTTCTCACACTTGGCAGACGCTCAAAACGCCGACGACCAAAGCACGGACGTTCTCCCAGCAACACTCGCCGCTGGCTGGCGAGACTTTGCCATCAGTTGGGCCGAACATGCTAACTCATGGGAAGATGAGGTGGCAGTGCCCGCATTGGAACAGATCGCGAAACTCTTTGAGCGGCTTCGGGAAAGCGACCCCATGGTCTCGGCGCTTGAAAATTGGCTTGTGCGGAAAGAAGCATTCCTGCGACAGCCAGACGCTGACTTGTCGGATCTGGTGGTGGACTATTTCAACGCGGCAGCAGCCAGCAGCAGACTGGAGAGTCACGATGCGGCTTTGGGTTTCATTGAGCGGAGTTATGCCCTTTGCCAAGAAGTTCATGGAATGGAGCATGCGCCGGATGTCGTCATCCAAGTCTTGCAGCGTTATGGGAAACTGAAACAGGACAGTGGGGAACTGGAAATTGCCGTTCAAGCTTTAGCTTCCGCAGCCGATTTGCAACTTCCAGAGTCCGAGGACGAGGTCAAGTCCGGTGGGAGCTTGCTCGGAAACCGCTTAGGTCAAATCGCCGAGAGGTTGGAAAGACTTGATGAACTGGGTGCTGCAGAACGCGTACGCCGCCACGAGTTGGAGATGGAGCAACGGCTATTCGCAGCGGACAACTCGATCGATAATCGCAAACGCCTAAGCATCACGTGGCGGACATTAAGTGAACTCCTCGCCAAGCGCGACAACGTTTCTGCGGCGCAAGAGGCAATGTCACAAGCCTACACGCTCGCGAAAGACGGCGTGAGTTTTGATGGAGGTGCCGAGCTTCGCCTCATGGCCCTAATTGCCGGTGACAAGCTTGCGGATTACTTGTTGCCGAAGGGTCAATTCGACGAAGTTCAGACGATTTACGACGAAATCTCTCCACTTGCCGATGCCATGGCTGCCGAGGATGACAACGAAGCTTGGCAGCGCAACTTGGGAGTCATGCAGCACAACTATGCGATGCTGGAATTTGAGCGCAACAACATTTCCAGCGCATTGGGCCACGCGGAGAAACGGCTCGCGATCACGTTGCCGCTCTTTGAAGCTAACCCAGACGACTCAAACCGCGAAGCGCTGTCAAACACCTATCGCGATCTGGCTTATCTGAGAATCTTCGACGAAGATCCTGGTGGAACTATCGAATTCGCGAAGGCTGGGCTTGAGGCCAGCTCGGAAGACGTTGCGTTAGCGCTGTATCTCACGTATGCCTATTTACTGCAAGATGATGCGGAATCCGCGCGCGAATCATTCGCTTCCGTCCGCGACGAACAATGGGAAGAAATGCCCGCGCTCGAATATCTACGAGAGCTATCGCGCAACTTGGTGGAGCGTCAACTGACTGCCGTTCCTGAGGCACGCCTTGCCGAAGCGCTCGGCGCGGACTGATACGCTTCCACAAGATTTCGTTCTCCACCTTGAGATACTTGATCTGGCGAGCCAGCTTCTTCTGCGTTGCGCCAGCGATGACGAGTAAGAGCAAGCGATAGATGTTGGCCACGGCTGAATTCAGATAAGATACGCAAGTTGTGAATCAACATGGAGATGGCGCTATTATTGCACCCCGGCGAGGTGGCTCGCACGGTAATTCCGTGCTGACTTGTCGGAGTCCATTTCAATTCAAGAGTGCGACCGCGCTCTCAGTCTAAACAAAGAATATTCTCGCGCTCTCTAAAAATCTCATTCGCTGTTAACCCGGCCCTGATTTCCGTAAAGGGTTGCTTTCGCGCAGATGGGACCGAACCGGACTCAGGATTTGTAAGTCGTTGTCTCAATTCTGTTTCGAGATTTCGGCTAACAGAGAAAAGTTATGAAAAGGTTGTGCCGGGGGAGGTGAGTTCACATCTTGCTTTTGCTCGACGCCGGTTGGTCGTCTTGATGGATTAAGGGGCGTTGTTGTGCGGCAGCGATTTGATCGCATCGATGAAACGACTTAGTGCCGCTGAGTGGTCGAGAACACGCCGAGCGACTTTGGATTCTTTCGCAGTCGGTGCCTGGCTAAACAATGATCGATGTCAGGTCTTGAAACTGTGGATCATTGCGCAGCGGCTCAAAATCTTCTTCGTCTGGAATCAGGTCCAGGTAATTTCGGTCCAGTTCCAGCGAGCGTGCCAGGCTGGCGAGAGCCAACTGTTTCTCGCGCGCCAGCGAGTAATAACACGCGAGATTGTAGTGAAGCAGAGGGTTGGACGGTTCCACATCCAATGCCTGATTCAAAGAGTCAATCGCCTGGGCCAGACGGTCCGTCCGCTTCTGGCACCAAGCCAGAGCTAGCCAGGCGCCCACATTGCTAGGCGAGATGTCGGTCGCGTCGGTGAGATAAGGAATCGCCTCGGCGTAGCGTTCCAGATCGCGCAGCGCTTCGCCCCTCAAGTAGAGTGAAAGTCCGCGAAACGTGCCGGGGTCTTCAATCCGGTCCAGGGCGGAAAGCGCTTTCGTTGGCATTTGCAATTCCAGATAGCCTTCGGCTTCGCGAAGGTCTCGCTGGATCTGAATGCGGTGCGCGCGTTTCACGATGGAACATCCCAGGTTCTCATTCTCGTACGGCGAATCGTTGCGCCGCAAATCTGCCCACCCAAATTCATTGTAGTCAGACAATTAACCGGACAAGGCGCGGCAATGCCAGAATTGCCAGGAAAATCCGAGCGACCGCCACGTTATCCTGCACGGATCGATTTTGCGCATCGCGGAGAAGAGGTGGACATGTTGTTGCGCGCAAAAAAATCCGGCGCAAGAAGCGCCGGATTTTGGTTGACTTTTCTGTGATCGGTTGACGAGGCTGCCGGTTAGGACGAGCAGTTCTCAAAGTATTGGCGATAACTATCCACGAGTGTTTGCTTGGGTGGAGACACTTTGAGAATTGGGGCGATTTCGTCAAAGTCCGAATCGACCTGGGCCAATAACTCTGGCACGTCCAGGCTGCTCTCGGTTGCACGGCGGCAGTAGTCGTCCAGCTGACCGCATTCCTCCCAGTTCTCGTCATGGCTGGCTGGCAACATGGCGGACAAAGCTACGGCCGTTTCATTGGGGAGCGTGCTTGCCTTCGGCACCAGTTCGTCCGCCTTTGTGTGCTGCTCAATCAGGCTGGCAATTGTCTCTGGCAAACTCCATTGACGGCACATGCAGGCGGCCACTTCAGCGTGTGAATAGCCGAACTTGTCCTGCTCCAGTTGACTGAGCCGCACTTTGCCATTTGCCCGGCTTTCAAACAGCTCCGCGTACTCTGCCGGGTACTGCTTGGCCAAAAGCGGCACGGCCATGTCTTGCAGTAACGCAGCGGCGAAAGGCTCTTCGGCCTCTTTGGATTTCAGTCGCAACGCGAAGGCCTTCGCGAACAGTGCCCTCCGCAGAGAATCCTGCCATAGGCAACGCAAATCAAACGCACCGCAGGAAGGGTTGGGCATCAAACTGAACACGGCGCTCCATAACGCAAAGTTCTTGATCGTCCGCATGCCGACGAGTGTGATTGCCTGGCGGACGCTGGAGATTTCGCGCGAGAATCCGAAATAGGATGAGTTAACGAATTTCAAAACCTGGCTAGTCAAGCCGGGGTCAGCTTCGATAGGAACGGCAAATTCCGCTGGTCCAATGTTGGGGTCTTTGGACAGTTGCAGTAAGTTGATTGCGCTTTGCGGAAGTGCGGGCAGTTGCCCGCCTTTCAAGATTTCGTCAAGGTTCAGTGCTTCGATTGCGTTGCCCATCGGCTTCTTACCTCATGGCTTGCGAGCGGAAGATTGGTGCTGGTCAAAACTTAGCTCACCGTTGGCGCACAGCAAGCAAACGTCATTGCGAATCACGTCGACCACTAATCAGCTCCAGCAGAGGTGATGAGTTTTGGCATCACACTCATCTGGCGATGATGCTTTCTGGCGACACGAGACGTCCTGCGCTGCTTGCCGGTTGGCTAGCCACCGGCGGCCGCAATTGCTTACCAGGCATGCATTTGCCCATCTGTGACTCTGGACTGGCGGAAGGCGGTCGGTGTCAGTTTGCTCTAATGGCCTATCGCTTGCGATCTCGTCTGATGGGCATCTTTCCGCTTCGTGCGTTCACCTGTATGCGATCCTTCGTTCTCATCATGCTTGTAGCGACCGGCTTCGTTGTATTGAATTGGATGGCTGTTCCGGAGGAACCGCGCAAACGCGTAGAACCGGAACATCCTTGGCGGCGGACTGTTGACGGTTGGGTCAAAGCAACCTGGCTTCCCAAGGAAAGTCCAGATCAAGCGGAGAAACCGACAATTTTCCGAAAACCGGTGACTGTCCCTCACCCGCTCTACCTAGCCGCGTTCCAAGTGTTGGCTGTGGTTGTGACGGCGGTCTGCTGCTGGCCAGCCCGCGTTACCATCCGCATGTTTCACCATGCGGCGACCACTCCGTGTAGAAGTCCTCATCTTGCCGTAAACCGATTTCGAGCATGAATGGGCGGGTGTGTTTACAATTACCATAATGAGCATGAGAATCGCTGCCCGCGTCATGATTCTACCGTTGTTGGTGCTGATAGCTTGTCTATCAACGCAAGTCGTGCTCGCGCAACCCTCCGCAAGGACCGTGCCTACGATGGCCATTGCGGAAGTGATCAGCACCTTGCGCGATGACTACGAAGCGAAGTTGACCGAGCTGGCGAAATGGTGCCGCGAACAAAACGCCGAATCATTAGCCATACAGGTCGAGACTTGGGCCCATCAGCCTAGTCCACGGTATACCTACGTGTTCGGTCTGCCTCGTCAGGCGGAGTATCTTGACACCACGTTGCAGAAAGCTGCTGGCGATCACGACATAGACGCCGACGTCCTTCACCAATGGAAATCCCGCTTCCAGCAACTTCGCCGGGACCGAGCGAGTGCTTTGTTCCAGCTTGCTGAAGAAGCCGCCCAGGCTGGCGCCGCATCTCAAGCGTTAACGCTGGCCAACGAAGCGCTGCGAGAAGATCCGGACCATGCCGCCGCTAGAAAGCTGTTTGGCTACGTTCGCCAGAACGACGAATGGCTCACTACGTATGAACAGGCCAAGACCAAAGCGGGCCAAATTTGGGATAAGCGGTTCGGTTGGATTGCTAAGGAGGATCTTCCCCGCTACGAGTCCGGCCAACGTCGCAACCGTTCGCTATGGGTTAGCGCAGAACGAGACGCCCAAATCCACCGTAACATTGACAACGGCTGGCGCGTCCAGACGGAACATTTTGCCATTACCACCAATCACAGCTTGGAAGCTGGCGTTGCGTTGGGAGAACGTTTGGAATCTCTCTATGAGGTGTGGCGACATGTGTTTGCGGACTACTACCTTTCCGCGGGACAAATCAAGGGATCCTTCGCGCGAGGAAAGCTCTCTTCGCGGCGACTGAAATTCCGTGTGATGTACTTCGCAACAGAAGATGACTTTCGCCGCGTGCTCGCGCGTGAATTGCCTACGGATGTCAAGACAACCGGTGTGTATTTGACCCACCGAAAAACGTCCTACTTCTATCACGCAACGCCAGAAGACCCATCCACGCAAATTCATGAAGCCACGCATCAGCTCTTTCAGGAGATGCTTGGCCGGACACAGCTTGAACCCGGTAGGGAAGCTAACTTTTGGCTTGTCGAAGGCATCGCCTGTTACATGGAGTCACTCCGTGAGCATGAGCCGGAGAGTGCCGGCGAGCCATCTTATTGGACAACCGGTGGCAGCGACGCTACGCGGCTGCAAGACGCTCGTTATTACCTCTTCCGCGAGAGTTTTCAGGAGCCACTGGCTGATCTTTCTGCGCTGGGTCGAACGCAGTTTCAGCGGCATCCGCACATTCGCAGGGTCTATGCACAGGGCGCGGCGCTGGCGGACATGTTGATGCATGCAGCAGACGGCACCTACCGCCAGGCGCTGATGGCTATGCTCACCGGTCTCTATCAAGGCCGAGGAACCAGCTTGTCACAACTTACAGAGCAAAGCTATGCGGCGCTAGACGAGTTGTACGTCAAACACATGGAGGCAACAAAGACAAATGGTGAGCATGTTGGCTTGGAAGCCGCCATCAGCCCCGCGCGGTGAAATCTTGGAAGGATTGACGCCGTGACGAGACCCCCTTCGGCGAACTGGCCCCTGATCGATGACAAGACAGACGCCAGCAGCGTCCTTAAGCGATTTCTTGTTGATGTTCCGCCACCAACATCGACGAACCTTGATTGTTGTTCTATTCGTCGGCAGTTTCCATCGCTTCGCGGACGTGTAATTGAATGGCCGGGCGTTACTCGCGTGCCATGCTCTCAGGCGTACGGGCGAAATTGACATTGGTCAAATATTTCCCGCTTCCAGGGGAGTGGCGCAAACGC
>JALCBR010000099.1 GCA_028066245.1 Pirellulales bacterium
TAACCGTCAACCTCTTATGGCGCTCGGCAGCGCGCAGGGCAGCACGAAACACCCCCCAAATTTGACCAATGTCAATTTCGTCCGTACGCGTGAACTCCCATCTCGGGGTGAGTTGACAAAGTTCGTTGGGGCGAACAGAACAGCAGTCAAAAAGTTGCTCCAGAAGAGTGACCTAATCCTTCAGTCCAAGTGAGAATTCAAAGATCAACTGGTGGTCTTCAGCGGCGAAACGTAATGCTGCTGGGTCCATTCGTTTCAAGAGACTGATAAGTACGCCGACCTGCTCATCCGATTCCTCTTGGCTGATTCCCTCTTCCAGCATGTTTTGCGCGACCAGTGCTGCTTTGTTCTCTGCCAGCACTTCGCTGAGCGGGGAAAAATCGGCCAACAGGCGTGTATTATCCGCAGTCGCCGCCGAGTCACCGCCGCTGCGTAACTCATCCACAATCTGGCGGGCGAGTTCAGTCGTTGACGAGATAACAAAGTGGTTGTCAACGCGCACGCATGAGGGCGAAAGGTTGAAGATCACCGGAGCCGAGTCCAGCTTCGTATTAGGGTCCGGCAGATACGTGCTCTTCCAAATCTGTACTCCGCCATGATCCTCGGTTCCCAACAACAGTTTGGGCTGTGCGTTCATGGCACCGTTGAGGTTAATCACACCGACAATCGTCTGATACGTTGCCAGGAGTTGCGGAAAGAACGCGTCAGGGTCTTTCATCTCGATGATGGTCGCAACGGCAGGGAACTTGGCTGTGGGCTTGGGCTGGTGTTCCGCGAAGTTCTGTCTGGCGACAACAAGCCGCATGCCTGGTTCCAGACTTCCCAGCACATCTCGTCCAAATTCCATACCGGAAAAGAACGTGCCGAGATTTGTGTCCGCTTGTGAGAATTCGGCCAGAGTGACTTCTTCAAACAGTTCGTCTCGTGAGAGCCAGAACTGGGAAAAGTCCCGATAGGTAGAGAGCGAGAGGATTGTGCCAGGCGGTTCCAACAGCGGCTGAGCAGCCGTGTCGCGACCGGAAAAATACCAGCGGCGACGGTCTGAGACGTCGCTTTCTGAGAAGGGTAAGCTGACGCGGACGTGCAGATCACTTTCCACGACGTCAGCGGTGAACACCGTATGCCCGGCTTTCCCCACCACGTCCAAGATTCCGCCGGCAACCAATTCCGCCAACGGATTGTCAGACAGTCCGTTGATCGCCTGGTTGAATTGCCCAAAGATCCGCAACGGGCCCAAGCGCGCGAAGCCCCACAGCGTCTTCTCCCCGCCCGCAGATTGGCCTTCCTGGTAATCTCTGGCGTCCGCCAGCGACGTTCCGACCGCCTTACCGAAACGGCGGTCCAACATTTGGTTGATGGCCGCTTCCTTGTTGCTGAAAAACAGCAAGTTGTCCACGACACAATGAAATGCCTGCGGTCCCAGGCTCCAACCTTGAACTCCGCGAAGTTGTTTTTCAACTGGCTTGGCAGCTTCGTTGTTGCCAGCTTTCTGCAAGCTCAGCAACTCTTGATTAAGCGTGGTGAGTTGGGATCCATCTTTGGCTTCCACAATCACCAGTACGGCTTGCCGGAGTGGCTCAAAGCAAAGATGGATGCCGCCCCCACTGACACCATCGACTATCTCCGTCCACGAAGCTCCGAGCCGGCTCTCAATCAGTTCGACAGCCTGTTTGAATTGTTGGAATTGTTTTGATTCCAAGTCTCGCTTGATATCGCCGATTCGTTTGAGTTCGTTCCAGATCCGGTCGTCCTTTCCCAAGTTGACCAAGGCCAGTGGATCTTGGATATGGACATAGACTAATGCTGTACTCGGGAAAAATTTCGCAGGGTCCGCGGCAACAGGATTGCTCTCGCTTTCTGATGTGGCAAACTCCGCCGCATGTGACAAAGTAGGAGGTATGCTAAAACCGCACACGATGGCAAGGCTGGCAAGAACGGCTCGGGCATTCCGTTTTTTTAAAGCAGCGATAACTGTCAACAAACGGTCAGCTATAGACTTATGGCGCATGGTGGAAATCATCCATCGAAGTGATCGTTGTCGGGTCAGAGGACAATACCCTGCTCCCTATGTGCAAGTTCGTCATACGTTGAGAAAAATCGCGGTCGCGACTGCTTTTTTTCTCAATCGTTCCAGAGTGCAACTAACTCCCATGAGACAAACAGCTGAGGCGGGAAACTTTTGACGCCATCGAGAAAGAGGAATAGACTCATTAAGTAGGTGACTGACGGGCCGATTAGCTATCGAGAAGGTGTTGATTCCAATCACGAACGTCGCCCGGCATTCATATTTGATACGCCGTGCGGCGACTGCTAGGAGCGAGATTGGCGGAACGAAGTTTAGGCGTCATATGTGGAAACGGGACAAGCCCGTAGGGGGAACACCTAGATTGGCAGGGTAAGAGGTAAAACAGCGGGATAGATGGTCTCTCAACAAGTGAGGAGGACACCATGTCAGTCGTCACGCGTACCGTCACCATCAATGCGGCCTTCCTGCAGGAAATCAAGGAAGACAACCAGCGGCTGCGTCAACTCTTGAACAGCCTGCGGCAAAAAGACACTCGCTGGAAACGGAGTCTTCAGGAACTGGCCGTCGCGCTTGGCCAATTGCGTGATCAATTGGCGATACATTTTTCCCTGGAGGAAGCCTTCGGGTACTTCGAGGACCCGTTGCGGATTGCTCCACGCCTGAGCGAGCAGGCGGAAGAACTGCGTTTGCAGCATGGCGATCTGTATTCGCAAGCGAGCGCCTTGGCGGACTTAGCCGATAGCCGCTCGAGGGATTCAAACGCCACAGAGGTTTGGGAGGGGTTTGCCGTCTTTGATGCTGCGTTACAAGAGCATGAAGCGCGTGAGAACGAGTTAATCATGCGTGCGTTTACGGTCGATCTTGGTGTGGGCGACTGACGTCAGCCACATCACAGTCATACCGTGCGGACGTTCCCTAATCGCGCTAGCAATCTTTATTGGCGGCCGTTCCGTTGTGATGCGCCATGACAATCTCCCAGATCTCTTGCGCTGTTTCGGCGTAGCAGATAAGGTCAAGGTGAGCGTCGGCAATGACGCCCTCATCAGCCAGAAATTGAAAATCGATCACGCGTTCCCAGTATTCGCGCCCCACCATCACGATGGGGATCTCCTGCATCCGCTGTGTTTGCCGGAGAGTGAGCGCGTCAAACAACTCGTCGAGCGTGCCAAACCCGCCGGGGAAAATCACGAGCGCCCGGGCGCGAAACAAAAAGTGCATCTTGCGGAGCGCAAAATAGTGAAACTGAAAGCACAACTCCGGTGTGATGTACGGATTTGGCGCCTGCTCCATGGGCAAAGTGATGTTGAGGCCAATGCTCTTGGCGTTGGCATCGCAGGCGCCACGGTTGGCCGCTTCCATGATGCCAGGTCCGCCGCCGGTGACGATCACGAAATCGCAATCGCCATTAGTCTGGCACGAGGTTGACACCAACTGCGCGAATTCGCGCGCGATGTCATAGTAGCGACTCTTGGCCACTAATTGGCGCGCGCGTTGGACGTCTCGCGCAAGGCGCCGATCATTGGAGTTGTGTCGCAGATTCTCTTCGACAGCGTTCAATCGCTGCTGGGCCTGTTCCGCCTCCAGAATCTGCGTCCCGCCAAAGACGACAACAGTCGATTGAATCCCCTGCTCTTGGAAAGCCATCTCCGGCTTGAGCAGTTCCAGTTGCAGTCGCACGGGGCGAAGTTCTGGCTGACCGAGGAATTCCACGTCTCGCTCGGCCAAGATGTAGCTGGGAGATTTGAGGATTTGTTCGAGCCGGGCGTCAAGATCCAGCATGGCCGGGAAGCCTATTGGTTGGGAAGGAATCTTCAAAATTCACGGTACGGCAGAATAGCGAATCTGTCACGGCGAGGCTGCGCAAGATCGTGAAACCCTACGGCTCGGATGAGTTTCCGTGCTAATTGCTAGCGTTAGATGAACCAAAAAATGACATCAAACGCGCACGATTCGTCAAACCATTTCAAGCCCTGCGCCTGGAGCGTCCGATACTACTGGTACTCAAGAACCGGGAGGGCGGGACAAAGTGTCCCGTTTCAGGATAGAGATCATGGCAGCTCGACGGATCGGCCTGCCATGATCTTTTTTTGCGCGCTCAGCATGGCCTGCACGGCCTTTCTTATCGCCCATGACATTGGGTTGTATGGGTGTGGCGCGGTCGCGATGCTTGTGACTGTTCTGGCAGCTGCACGTTCTTGCCTTGTCAGCATCCCCTCTCAGCCACTGATGCGTTTGCGCGCTTCTCCAGTGAGCTACAGTTCCTTGAATAGGGGGACATCTACTACCGCTTGAAAACGTGCGAGGGCTCCATGGCCAGAACTCAAAACAACCGCAAGCGTATCTTCGTTGACCGCAGCGTTCAGGGGGCACTTGTCCGTCGCGTGCTCATGCACTGGGTGGTGTTCTTTATCTTGGCGTTCTTGTTTTTGACCGCATGGCAGTTGCTCATCAGCGGTGACCCGTTGAACTTTTCCTCTCAAGCGATTCGCGGCATCTGGAGCAACTGCATCCCGATCCTGGTGACGTTGGTCGTGCTGATGCCAATCTTCGTTCGAGACACGATTCGGCTGTCGCACCGTTTCTCGGGGCCAATTGTTCGCTTGCGGAATGAACTCCGCGACCTTGCCGACGGGAAGGTCAATCCGCCCGTCAATTTCCGTGAAGGGGATTTTTGGCAGGACCTGGCTGGCGAGTTTAATCGTGTTGCCGAGGTCGTTCGCCAGAATCAGTGCGAATCAAGTGAACAGCGCGCGCTGGCTTCTGCCACCAAGGCATCCGAGTGCCTGGCGGAAACCACCGAATAGCGTTGGCAGGCGTGACTCGTCTGCGGAAACGCAACCGAGATACAAATCATGGGCGCATTTCTACAACCCAGATCCTTTGGTTTACGAGTTAAAAGACGTGAGCAGTCCATCTCCTGATGCCGAGCATTCGAAGCGACCTTCTCGGCGCACCCGACGGCGAGGTGTGGCGGTCGCCGAGTTGGCCGTAGCACTCCCTGCGCTTGTGATTCTGGTGTTGGCGTCCATTGAAGCCACGAACATGATCTTCCTGCGCGAAAGCCTGTCCGCGACAGCCTATGAAACTGTGCGCATGGCTGTGCGCGCCGATGGTTCGACCGCTTATGCCAATGCTCGGGCGACCGAGATGATTGTCTCCCGCGAAATCAAGCAAGCGACCGTTACGATGAAGCCCTCGGTGATGGAGGATACAGAGCGCGGAGAGGTTGTTGTCGTCACCGCGAACGCGCCCTGCGCGGCCAATAGTATGTTGCCGAGTTGGTTCTTCGCCGGCCGGTCAATGACGGTCACCGCAACAATGGTGAAAGAGTGACCGCACCAACGAGATTCAGCCGGCGTCTCCTGCTGGCTGACCTCAATGGCGAAGTCACGCTACGGAACAGCTGAAATATGTAATGACGCACGAGCCTCACAGCCCCATGATTGACAGCAACAGAATCGTTCCGACACACGGTGTCGGGCAGCCCCGGAACCTTGGCCGCTTGCGAAAAAGGACCATTCGTGGATCACGGCGTACTGGCGCGATGCTCGTCTTGGTGGGGATTGTGCTGGTGCTGTTTTGCTTCGCCGCAATCTTCAGCGTTGATGTCGCTTACATGCAACTCACCAAAGTTGAACTGCGGACGGCGACCGACGCTGGCGCCCGGGCCGGGATCGAATCACTCAGCCGCTTGCAAGACATTGGGTTGGCACGCGCCGCGGCCAAGCGTATCGCGTCACAGAACAACGTGGCCGGCGCCGGTCTGATTCTGGATGACAGTGATATCGAATTCGGGACGTCTATGCGGCAGCCCAGCGGAAAATGGTTGTTTCAAAACAACGGAAGCGTGACGAACGCTGTACGCGTCAACGGGCTGCGCACACACGACTCGGCCTCGGGGAGCGTGCAACTGTTCCTAGCGGGAAAGTTTGGGTGGGGCGATTTTCAACCCACACAACTTGCTGTGGCAACAACGCTGGACCGTGACATTGTGATCGTCATGGATCGGTCTGGGTCCATGGCTTGGGACCTTTCCGGCACAGATTGGAAATATCCTCCCGGTAAGTCGAGGGCCAAATCGTATGAGGAAGCTCCGCACGCTGATCTTAGTCGTTGGGCGGCTGCGGAGGATGCCGTCTCGGCGTTCATCCAAGAACTCTACGGCACGCCACAAACGGAGTTTCTCGGTCTCGTCTCGTATTCCAGTCCGGGGACGTATGGGAGGGTCGTTCATCCCAAAGCTGCCCGGACAGACGCTGAATTGACGATCAACTACCGGACGGTCGACAACGCCATGCGTCAGATCGGGCAAGGACCGATTGCGGGAGCAACATCAATCTCACGGGGAATCGATGAAGCGATCCGTCTCTTGCAAGACGGTGACAACGCACGACCGTATGCACTCAAGACAATTGTGCTCCTCACTGACGGAGTCCACAACCACGGTCGTCTTCCCCGGCTATCAGCTGAGGACGCCGCGCATGCGGAAATCGTGATTCACACCATCACGTTTAGCAATGGCGCCGATCAAACACAGATGAAGGAAGTGGCAGAGATCGCTGAAGGCAAACACTACCATGCGCCGGGTGCGGCCGAACTGGAAGCGATCTTCCGCGAGATTGCCTGGACGCAGCCGGTCATTTTGACCCATTGATCCTTTCCGCTTGGTCACGCACAGCATCATCAAAGCAGAGACTGCGAGAGTCATCGTGAAGTATTACAGACAGAAGCGGTCAAATCGGCGTGGAGCTGTGCTGATCGAATTTGCATTCACCGCGCCGATTCTGTTTTTGCTGCTCTTTGGCAGTTGGGAGTTTAGCCGGGCTAACATGCTCCGCAACCTGGCAAGAAGCGCCGCCTATGAAGGCGCTCGCGCGGGCATTGTCCCGGGCGCGACGGTGAAGGAAGTCCAGGACAACGCTCAAGCCGTGCTGAATGCTGTCGGCGTGCGGGGAGCAAGGATTGCTGTCTCGCCCTCCACAATTACGTCAACAACAACGTCTGTCACTGTCGACATCGAAATCCCCGTCAACAGCAACACGTATGTGGTGCCATTTTTCTTTCGCGACAAAGCCATGACGTCTTCGTGCGTGATGACGCGCGAAGATTCGCTGAAGTCGATTGTTCCGTGAGCAAAAGCGACCGGCGGGACAACAGCCAGATTGTCCTTTACGCTTGGGAGTGAGTCGCTACGGCGCTACGTTTGCGACCCAAACGCAAGGCTCAAGCCCACTTGGCAAGCATGATGAAACTGCTGGATATCCAGTTGTTCCGTGACCATGTGGGGATTGATCTGTCCACAGCCGAAAGTCACCGTCGGCAAACCCCGCGCTGAAAGCCAGTTGGCGTCCACGCCGCCGTTGGCGATAGCGCAGACGGGCGTTCCACCGGCCTGACGAACAGCGTTCTCGCCGATTTGAACGCAGGGGTCATCCTCGCCAAGCAGAAAGCTCTCGTAGTCCAGGCGGCTGGTGACTTGAGTTTTGCCTGTCTTGCCGTCCACGTTGGCCACTTGTTTGGCGGCGCGGCGGAAGGCCGCCGTCATTTCGCTCAGAATTTTTTTGCGGAACTTGGGGTCATGGCTGCGCGCCTCAGCTCGTAACTTAACAAGATCAGTCACGACATTTGTGGCTGCGCCGCCTTGAATGACGCCGATGTTGCTTGTTCCGTGGTGGCCATTCTTGTGAATGTCGCCGTGCCAACCACCCCGCGCCAGGTCCGCAATAGCGAGCGAAGCAATCGCGATTGCGCTGACACCGCGTTCCGGGCTCATGCCGGCGTGACTGGCATGCCCGCGGACTTCAATCTCAAGGCGGTATGCGCCCGTCGCTCCAATGATCAGCTTCTGGTAGTCGCCGCCATCAAAATTGAATCCCAGCTTGGGATTGCCCAGCTTGGCCATGCTGATAAACCGCGCGCCGAAGAGTCCGACCTCTTCTTGCACGGGCCAATAGAAAGTGAGTGGGGGATGGTCCACTTTGGATTTCAACACGGCTAAGGCCGCGTTGAGAACGACGCTGGCCCCAGCGCGGTCATCCGCGCCGAGTGCTGTGGACTTGTTCGCGGACACGACGAAATCGCCACGGCGAACTGGTTTGCAGCCCACGCACAGCGGCACCGTGTCAACATGGGCCATCAGCAGCCGGCGTGGCAGCCCGCGTTTGCCAGGTACTTTGAGAATCAGGCCACCAGAGTTGCCGCCCAAGGGACTCTTTTTGGGTGTGTCATCGATGGAGAGCATCGACTTCTTTGCGCCGCCGGCGAGCAACTTTTTGCGAATCGCCTCAACAATCAAACGCTCTTCACCGCTGGGGCCAGGGATGGCCATCAGCTCCATCACCAGTTTCAGCGCTGTCCGGTTCTGCGCATCTTCCGACTTGGTCACTTTTTTGGCTGGTGTTTTCTTCGCCTGAGGCTTCTTGTCGAGCTTGCCATTGGCTGCGGACTTCCTGGTTGTCTTTTTCTTGGTTGTCCGGCTAGTCGTTCTTCGAGCGGTACGTTGGGGCATGAATCTGCTTTCGCCAGCGCGTGGAATTCAACGAGATGAAGGCAAGTTTACGGATCAACTAAGTTAGCGAAAGCCTTTGACGGTGGAATTGGCACCAGCGGCTTGATTTGCCCTAGTTCCATTTGCTCCATTCCGTTTCGTAATACTTCACCAGCATTTGGTTGTTCAGCCGGTTGATCTCAACATCAACAGGCTTCAGGTCCTCCGGCATCTGAAAGAGCGCCGCCATGCCGGTCTCGTTCAAATAGGTCAATCTCTCTTGCAGTGGCGCGGGGATGCGTTTGGGAACTTCAAACGCCGTTGTTTTTGCCAGCGCGAATCCCCAGACGCCAAAGGACGGCATGGCCGTGTGATAAGGTTGAACCTGAAGACCGGCCGCTTCCAAAGTTTCGAGGATACACCAATATGACTGTGGCGCAATCATCGGTGATGTGCACTGGACTGCTACGGATGATTCCGGGTGAAGACGAGTCTTCAGCAAACGGTAGAAGTGGCGTGTATAGAGCTTTCCCAATGCAAAGCTGTTCGGATCAGGGAAGTCGATGATCACGGTGTCAAACGCGTGCTCTGACTCTTCCAGCCAGGACATGGCATCTTGGTTGACAACACGTACGCGGGGATCATGCAAAGCGGACTGATTGAGTTCCACCAACAGGGAGAATGTGGAAGACAAGTGCGTCATGGCTGGATCCAAATCAACCAGGACGACTTCCTCAACTGAGTCATGCTTGAGGATTTCACGTACAGCCAGCCCATCCCCGCCGCCCAGCACCAGCACTCGGCGAGGCTCGTCAACCAGCAACATGGCCGGATGGACGAGAGCCTCGTGGTAGCGATACTCATCGCCTGAATGGAATTGCAGGTTGCCGTCGAGAAACAGTCGGAATCCACTGTCGCTTTGCGTCACAACAATCCGCTGATAGGGCGACGTTACGGCGTGCACGATGGGGTGTTCAAACAGGTGTTCCTCGGCCAATGTGGTCAGGGACTCTGACTTGATGAAACCAGCCGCCAAGAGACCAATCACCAGGACCGCCCGGCCCCGCAACCCGGCCACACCTTTGCGCGACAAAATGGGAGCCAGGAGCCACGTGCCCCACAGGGCGACCGCTGCGTTCATCGCTCCGAACAGCAGTGATGTGCGCACAAGTCCCAGATATGGCACCAGCAGAATGGGGAACAGCAGTGAAGCCGCGAGCGCGCCGATGTAATCAAAGGCCAGCGCGCGGGAAACCAGGTCGCGAAAATCTACGTGTTCTTTGAGGATCCGCATCAACAGCGGCAACTCCAATCCCACTAGCACACCGATAGCGAACACCAGCCCATACAACGCCACGTGAAACCATGACAGGTACGCAAAGCACAGGAACAACAAGGGTGCGCTGCATCCGCCCAGCAGGGCGACTCCCAGCTCGACCTCCAGAAATGTCCTCGCCAAGCGACGTTCAATGAACCGGGAGAGCCAGGCTCCCGCTCCCAGGGCGGAAAGATAAATCCCAATCACGAGCGAGAATTGCGTGACGGAATCGCCCAACACATAACTGGCCAGTGTTCCGGCTAAGAGTTCGTAGATCAGCCCACACGTGGCGACAATCAGAACGTTTAAATACAGCAAGAACAGTGGTGCGCGATTCATGCTCATTGGCGTGCGCGCAGCATGGACTGTTGTCTGGGATTGCTCATTGCCCCCGGCCGCATGTTGCTGTTCGCCGCTGGAGTGTTCGTTTGCCATTGCCGGGAGTTTTTGGCGAGCGGTCGCGGGGCTTAGAGGTTGTTGAGTATCAACAACCTGTGTGAATCCTCAGAGAGATTCCAACCGTGGCACGAAGTGCCGCGATTCATGAGCCGTGCAGGGGGCTCGTTCTTGCACTTAGTTCAAGTTGAAAATGCTCTGATGGCGCTTCACAGCCTGTTAGCCGACGGCAGCCGCGATGATCAGCGAGATGCCGATGATGACCGCACCGGTGACAATTGCCAGAGCGGTGTTTTGATCTTCTTCGATCTCTTTGCGGACGGAGAACGGAGTGACCCGGCAGATAATCAGCCAGGCGACGGCTAAGATGACGATCCCCAGCGCTGCGAAGATCAGTCCTCCCATGAGGTTGCGGAGCAAATCCACAGTCATTGATGAATCAGAAGCGACCGGGGCTGTCGCCTGTGCAATCAGCATCAGGGAAGAAAGAGACTCAAGCATTGATTGGTTTCCCGTTTTGATAGTTGCTCGAAATCGATGTTTCATCAATTTGCCCGAAGGCAGCGTAAGCTGTTGGGTTCTCTGTTGATTCCAGCATTTGCCAACATGGCGATTCTCATGCACGACGCTATTTCCCACCGACCCAGCCACCGCCAAAGAATCCGCCGCCACGGCCGCCGGTACTGCTGCCGAAAACATCAGGCGACTTCCAGCCTAGGAATGCTGCCAGGCAAAACCAAACCAGGATCACGCCGAGCACGACTTGATAAACGCGAACAAGCATTTCAACCTCCGTCAATCGTCGTCACTCGCGTAGGGATTGAATTCGCTGTCCTGCCAACGGCGCTTTTCAAAGCTGTAGTGGTAGATCAGGGCGCCACCGGGAATCGCTGAAACGAAGATGAGTGCCCAGAACAAAATCCCGCCGTCCAGCTTGCTAGCGGTCGCGCCAAGCATGCCAGAGAGGAAAATCGCGTACAGCAGCAGGATTAATACCCCACCCACCAGCCACCACAAATACACCTTTTTATCCACCGGGGAGGGTTGATTGGGCGACACGCCCCAACCGCGAGAAAGCCCTTTCACGCCAAAAGATGCTTCGATCTCTTCGTGGGGGATGTACGTGGCCAGCGTCAAGTTGATCTCACTGGAGTTTTTGTCCTCGGAGTCTCTCCCGCCAATTTCCATTGAGATCATGTTGGGTGGACTAACGAAGTCACGCGAATACACGACCTCGTCCAGTTCCACTTTCCAGTAGAACTCGCCCAGCACGTACCGCACACGGGCGGGCGCTTGCTGAAAGAGCCGGAAGCTGCGTCCACGGCAATTGAGAAAATTGCCTCCTGTCAGGCGTGATGTGTTCGAGGAAACTTCCCCCGGCGGCAGAGGTTCGCCAAAACTCCAGTGCCCGTCACTATGAATCATCCAGCGAAAGCCGAGTTCCTTTGAGTACAGCAGGTACTCGGACCAGTAGTAGTCCATGTCATACGTCACGGACCGCCGCATGAACCCAATGACGGTGTATTCGTCGCCGCGAAACCACCCGACCGTTCCCAGCGGGATGACGACCTGGGCTTTTCCTTGATCCAAGGTTTTCAGATAGGCGAGTTTGCCCTGCTCGCAATCCAAGAGCGCATCGCAATAAGGACAACTGACCCGGAGCGCAGCGTCAGGCGCTTTGAGTTCCAAGGAGCCGCCACAGTTAGGGCAGGAGACCTGGCCAGAAGCAATTCGCTCATCGGTGAATTCCGGGTCGTAATCACTTGTCGCCGTGATTCCCAGTTCGGACAAGGACGTTTCTGAGCCCAAATAGACAACGGGCGGATCTTCACCGTAATCAAACGTGGCGAATTCCCCATCGGGGCCAGTCAGGTCGGCAAAGTTATGGACCGTTCCCGGCGCTAGCTGGAAGGGTAACTCGCCCTCTGCTCCCGCCGCCTGCGCGCGGCTGACTTCCGAAACCGTTAGCGAGCCGACATCCGGAAAGGCATAGCGGTTTCCGGCAGCGACTTCTTGCCACGTGGGGAACTTCGCGCCTTCGGCGACGTTGCGAGGAAATAGCAGATGCAGTTTGCCTTGCGATTCCGAAAGCCATCCCCAGCGGTCATTGGGAAAGGCAGCATACCACTCATCCCAGACGCCGCCCGCCTCGTGCCGATATTGGAGGTGACCAACAAGTTCAAACCGCTCGCCCTCGTACGTGCCCTCCACACCCAGCTTGAGAGGAGAATTAGTGTTGACGATCGCGGCGACCTTGCCGTGATCTTCCAGATTGCGATCCCCGCGGGCGACAACGGATTGACAGGAAGAACAAATCGTCACCAACGCGGAAGAGACCTTGAACTCCACCGGCGCGCCGCAACTAGGACAATCAGCGACGTAAGTCTTGATCATGGCCGAGAGGTTTCCTCCCGGTGCATTGCGGCACTTTCTGGGAGGGGCCTGTTTGCAGAATTTACGAACTCAGCACGGGCAAGCTCAGCGGAATGAGAGGTTGTGTCGGGCTGAATTCCTCGCGCAATCCGTCGCACGGTGACACGCTCCGCCTGAAACATCTCCGCAAGCGCGGCCTCCCAATCCCAACGTTCACGATTTCGGCACGTAAAGAGATTGAGCGAGAGAGTTCCGTGCTCCGGCCACGTATGGCAGGCGAGGTGGGATTCTGAAAGCAGATAAAGCCCTGTGACACCTCCAGGCGACGGAAACTGCTCCCACTGTGGCTCACCGAGCACGTGCAAGGAAAGATCACAGATGACGCGCTGGCAGAGTTCACGCAACAGACCAGGGTCGCGCAAAGCCTGCGCTCGACAACCGAATCCTTCAACGAGCCATTCTTCCCCCTGCATCATGGCGGCGATTCTGCCAAATTCGCGGATTCAAAGCAAAAGGTTTTGCCAGTGCGAATGCGCTGGCTCAACACCGAGCAGCCAGTTGATTCCTCAATGGCCTATTCAAGTTTCGCCAGGTGATCGGCGAGATTCCGAATAATCTTTACCCGGCAATGGAAATCGAAGCTACTTCGGCCCGGAAAGTTCTTCCATCTGATTGATGTACTGACGCAACCGCTCCACCTCGTCAGTCACATGCCGTAGTCGCAGCATGTTTTGCACGCGTTTGACGAGTTCGATCTTGTGAATTGGCTTGGAGAGGAAGTCATCCGTCCCTGCCGCGACCGCGCGTTCGATATCCCCTTCCTCTCCCAACGCAGTGACCATCAGGATCAAAATTCCACTGGTGGCGGGGTCTCGTTTGAGCTGCTTGCAAACCTCAAATCCATTGACGCGAGGCATCATGATGTCCAGCAGGATCACGTCAGGCGGGTCCTGGGCGACCATATCCAGCGTCTGCTGGCCGTCCTCGGCAATGGAAATCTCGCAATCCAAGCCGACCAGGTACGCTTCGAGCAACTCCACGTTGGTGGGATTGTCATCGGCGATCAGGACTTTGCTGGGTGAATGCGACATGAACTTAAGCGACAGGTCAGGAAGAGAGAATGCGAACGGTCGAGAGTGACTCAGAGCGCTCTGATTATAGCGCCCGCGGCAGTCGTTCCCAATGGCTGTCCGAGACGAGTTCCGTGCTGTGGTCACAAGCCTGTTCAAACCGGGCGTATTGATTGCAATTGCCCGGATCGGCTTGTAATCTGGCGTGCGCTTGCACGCCAGAGCCGCTGCCCCTGCAAGGTTCGGCATCAAGCATCTCGCACCTCTTTTCCCCGTTGGGATTCCTTGATGGCAACTGATACTCCAGAAAAATTGGCCGCCCCGCCGCTGAGTTTCAGCCTGTGGTTTCGCTTGTCGCTGATGATGTTTCTGCAGTACGCGATTTGGGGAGCGTGGCTGCCGCTTTTGTTTCCGTTTCTGGCGGGACATCGTGGATTTACGCCTGGCCAGATTGGCGACATGTTCGCCGTGGGCGCGTTGGGAGCCATCTTAGCGCCGTGGATTGCTGGTCAGATTGCCGATCGCTACTTCAATACCGAGAGATATCTGGCGGTCGCGCATATTCTGGGCGGAGTCCTCGTTTTTCAATTGGCTTACCTTGACACGTACTGGGCGTTTTTGACCTTCTCTTTCCTCTATTCGCTGATCTATGCGCCTACGCTGTCATTGACCAATTCGATTTCGTTCCATCACCTACCTGACCGTGACCGTGACTTTGGCCGCGTCCGCGTGTGGGGGACTGTTGGTTGGATTGTCGTGGGAATTGGCGTTGGCCAGTGGCTGGCATTCAACCACACGCCTGACCGCGAGGATGTTGAGCGAGCCATGATCGTCAACCTCCTGGATGACGCCAAACGTGCGGAGCTCAAGCAATCCTTCGAGGTCAAGTACCTGGACGAGGACGGTGTAGCCCAAACTGCGATTGGACCTTGCGAACAGTCAGATCTCCCCTACTTGGATGCGCGAGCCGAAGGCGAAGAGCTGCCCGAGCGGAAATCTGTCACCATCAACACGGGGACCCAGGCGGAACCTGCCCAGACGTCAATCGACACCAGCCAAATTACTTCAGTTGTGAACTCACTGGAGTCTTGGGAGAGCACGCTGCAACCTGAGTTGCGGGAGGAATTCTATCAGGCCGTTGATGCTGTTGCTGGTCGCGAAACGCCGCACAATCCAGATACAGCCGATCCGGCGGAGACGTGGATTCCGTCACAATGGGACGGCACGAAGGAAGAATTTGCTGATGCGGTCGCCAAAAGAATCACCGAGAGGGCTCCTCGGCAAGATGTCGCCGCAAGTGAAAAGGGCGGACTCTTCACGGAAGATGCCGTCAAGTTGCAGGTCAGTTCTGCACAGCAGGCAGGCATGTCCGACGCGTTCATCGTCAGCGCCTTGTTGGGAGTGGTGCTCGGTCTGTTTTGTCTCACATTGCCAAGAACGCCTCCGCAGCCAGGTCAGCAGTCTAACGCCACGTCCGAAGCGTTGGGAGAGATCCGCCGACAGCCGTTGTTGGCCTTGTTTCTGTTGGCCGTGCCCATCAGTTGCGTTCACCAGTTCTATTTCGTCCATGCGTCCACATTCCTGGGCGAATATCAACGGCATGCCGAAGGATTCGTCGCCGGGATCAACAGCATCTTTGGTGTTGGGGGCGGCGGCTTGATGACGATTGGTCAAATGACCGAGATTGCCGTCCTGGCGTTGATACCGCTGTTCGCCAAGAAGTTTTCACGCAAGACGCTGCTGGCAACAGGCATCATCGCTTATGGATTGCGGATGTTTCTTTTCGCTTATGTGGATGTGATTCCGCTGCCGCCGTTGTTTACGTTGATCCTGGGCGTTGCACTGCATGGATTGTGCTTCGGCAGCTTCATCTTTGTCGCTTTTATGATTGTGGATGAAGAAACCACCGGTGACGTTCGCGCGAGCGCTCAGAGCTTGTTCAATTTGGTCATTGTCGGTATCGGCATCATCGTTGGCAGCAAGGTCGCCGGTTGGGTGGCCGAGTGGGCCAGTGCCAGCGGGGCTATGAACTACAGGCAGCTCTTTTCGGTACCCATGTGGGCGTCAGTCGGTTGCCTGGCATTTTTGATCTTTTTCTATCCCCGGAAGAGCCCGCAGCTTGCCGCGAAGACTCAAGACGCCTGATGAGTTCTGTTGCCGTGCCCTCTCGAGACCATCTCTTTGATTGGTGTTCTATTCGTCGATAGTTCTCATTACTTCGTGGACGCGTGATTGAATTGCCACAGCGTTCCCGCGCCCTGCCCTCACACGTACAGGCGAAATTGACATTGGTCAAATATTTCCCGCTTCCAGGGGAGTGGCGCAAACGC
>JALCBR010000100.1 GCA_028066245.1 Pirellulales bacterium
CATAAGAAGGGGTGAAAAGACAAAAGGGAGTAGAGTTGGCAAGCGAGAGATAGAAGGCGAATAAAAGCAACGTGGAGCATTTCCTGCACGCTTTGTTTCTTATCTCTTTCCCCCCACTGGTCCAACAATTCTCAAGTCATCAATCAATGAACACCTTCGTTCGCGAGTGAATGTCATTGGCGTGGTGACGCCTTCGCCGGTGGGAGTGGCGATGGAATACGAGATGTAGCCTTCTCCTTCCACGCCTAGCGCGGAGAAGCTGGGCCCGTTTTTGACGAACAGCGTTGTATCCATCACGCGGCCCATTCGTGTCATGTTTCTCACGTTGTTGGAATGAATCATGCTGGTGTGGCGAAAGCCGTGCTCGTACTGTTTTGCCTTGGCGATGGCGTCATCAATGTCGCGACAACGAACAAAGGGCACAAATGGCATCATTTGTTCCACGGAGACAAACGGGTTATGCTCGTCGGTTTCGCCAAAGAGCAGCTCCGTTTCGGGAGAAACTTGCTTGCCAGCAGCTTGGGCGAGTCTCACCGCGTCCTGGCCCAAAAATTCTTTGCTGGCGATCTGCCGTGACCTGCCATTATGTTCGACCGCTTCAATCGCCACGGCGGTGAGCGCGTCCACCTCTTGCTGGCTGAGCTGCACCGCTCCCGCACGGCGCATGGCATCCAGCGTGGCGTCAAAGACTTCATTGACGACGAAGACTTCTTTCTCTGCAATGCACAACAAGTTGTTGTCGTATGACGCGCCACGAATGATTGCACGTGCCGCGCGATCGAGATCGGCCGTTTCATCGACAACGACAGGAGGATTCCCCGGTCCGGCCACAATCGCCCGTTTGCCGCAGTTCATGGCCGCTCGAGCAACGGCCGGTCCACCCGTAACGCAAATCAATGCGATCTCCGGGTGATGGAAGAGCTCCTCTGCACTCTCAAGCGTCGGCTCTTCAATCACGCAAATCAGGTTGTCGATGCCATATTCCGTGGACAGAGCCTGATTGAAACGCCGAACCCCCTCAGCGGCAATCTGCTTCCCTGCCGGATGGGGATTGACGACCAGCGTGTTTCCAGCGGCCAACATGCTGATGGCATTACCTGTGATCGTCGGTAAGGAATGCGTTACGGGCGTGATTGCCCCAATGACGCCAAATGGGGCGTGCTCAATCACGGCCAGCCCATGATCTCCGCTGAAGACTTGGCTCCGCATGAACTCCACGCCCGGGGTGCGCTCCCCCAGCGTGCGAAGCTTTTCAATCTTGTGCTTCCGCCGGCCGATCTTCGTTTCATCCATCTCCATGTTGCCCAGTTCTTCACATTGATCGATCGCGATCCGACGGATGCGTTCAATCATCTGGGCACGATCCTCGATCGTCCGTTCGCTCAATTGTTCAAAAGCGGTACGAGCTGCTTTGGCGGCCGCATCAACACAACTGAAAACACCGTGACGACCCGTCGTCAAACGACTCTGAACGGAGTGACCTTGGGAGGCATTGCCCATTATGTCAGTGACGGCGTCGTAGCGCTTGCCTTGCGACAGTTCCGAGAGAACCTGGGCCACAACGCTGCGAACAAGTGATTCCGTGGCTTGCATGGTCTTGGTTTCTTGGCTGATAGTTGCCACTTACGTGGTTGGGAGCAAGAGGGTTGTACGTTACGTGGGGGATCTCGTCGGATGCCAATGGTCGCGAGCGACAGTTGCATCCGATGTCCGTGCCGAATCACCAATTATTGCTGACTATCGCCATGATTCAGCGTCGTTACTGGTCGTTACTGGTTTCAAACACGAGTTTTCCTTCCACGCTGACATGATCCACAATGCCGATGATTGCTGTATCGACAGGCAATGACTTGGTTTCCGGCGTCAGCCGTGCGCTGGAGCCTTGCACGATCAGCACGAACTCCCCTTCGCCGGCGCCGACGGTATCAACCGCAACAAACGTCCGCCCGGTTCCGCTCAGGCGGTCGCGTTTCTTTTCGTCCAACCGGTACGGCTCCACGACAAGCAATTTTTGGCCGACCATCGATTCAGCCTTTTGCGTGGAAACCACGGCTCCGGTGACACGGGCAACGAACATGGTTATCGTTTCTCCAACAGGTCTTTTGTCTGCCGAGCAACAATCAGTTCTTCGTTGGTCGGCGTCACCCAAATTTGCGTTTGGCTTTCGAGCGCATGGATGGGGGATTCTCCACTAGCGGAAGAGTTCCGGTCTTCATCCAACACCAGCCCGCAGAATGAAAGATTTGCACAGACAGCGCTCCGAATGGAGTCGCTGCGCTCGCCGATTCCTCCGGTGAAGGCAATAGCGTCCGCGCCACCAAGCTCCACGAGATAGGCTCCCAAGTAGTGGCGAACGGCTGCGACGTAGACGTCGATCGCTAGTTGGGCGCGTTCATTCCCCTGAGCTGCTGCATCTTGCAAGTCGCGCATATCTGCGCTCAGGCCACTGATGCCGAGCAGCCCACCGTGAGACGCCAGAGTCGCCAATGTGGCTTCCAGCGATTCTCCCGTCACGCGCATCAAGAGCGGAAGCGCGAAGGCGTCAAAGTCACCAATGCGTGTCCCTTGAGGGAGACCGCATTGAGGGCTCATGCCCATACTGGTGGCGACACTTTGCCCGTTGCGAATTGCACAGAGTGAACTCGACCCGCCAAGGTGTAGTGAGACAATGCGGGCGTCATCGCGGTCCAGCAGTTTCGCCATTCGTTGGGCAAGATAGCGATGACTGGCGCCATGAAAGCCGTGTCGCGCAATGTGGCAAGCGGTCGCTAGCTTGGGATCAATGGCGTACGTTCGATTTCGGTTGGGAATCGAGCGATGAAAGTCCGTCTCGAATGCGGCCACGAGCGGTGTCGTGGGGAACCATTCGCGTAATAATCGCATGGCTGCCACATAGGAGGGATTGTGTGCCGGGGCGACAGTGGCCATTTCATCCATCGCGTCAAGCACGTTGTCAGTCACTAGTTGCACGCCGGTCAGTCGCCCGCCATGCACAGCCTTGAAACCAACGGCGGTGATTTCCCCCGTTGTCTTCAGGCAGCCGTGACTTTTGTGGGTCAATTGATCGAAAGCCCAGCTCATCGCTCCGGCATGACCCCGTACAGGCGTTTGCTCATCGTTCGCCCAGTCACCGACGTTGATCGTTGAACGGCTCTTTTCATGACCAATACGTTCTGTGCCGCCACGCGCAAGTTCGACCTCGGTTCGCATGTCAAACACGCAAAACTTGAAGCTGGTTGAACCCAGGTTGGCGACGAGGATCTTCATCGATTACCAGCGGATTTCAATTCCTGCTCTCACTCTCCGCTCGAGTGGAACTAGCTCATGTAGGCGTACATCAGTCCATCGGCAGGTCGAGGGATGATGTGACTGGCGACAAGTTCGCCCGATTGGGAAGCGGCGTTGGCGCCCGCTTCCACGGCTGCACGAACGCTGCCGACGTCACCTTGTACGACAGTTGTCACGAATCCGCCGCCGATTTGCACTTTCTTGATGATCTCGACGTTGGCGGATTTCGCCATGGCATCCGTCGCTTCAATCAAGGCAACAAGCCCTTTGGTTTCAATCAGTCCGATGGCTGTCTGCATTTTCGATTTCCTTTTGACAGTTGGTTGGGATAGGGAAGAGGCCGGTGGTCTAGCCTGACTTGGCAGTGCTTTTTGATGGACGGTAGCTTGGCACCACGCGTCCGAGGTCATCGTGGGGGCGGGGGATGACCTGGACGCTAATGACTTCGCCCACGCGATCGGCTGCTGCTGCTCCGGCGTCGGTCGCGGCCTTCACCGCGGCGACATCCCCGGTCACGAAGGCCGAGACCAGCGCACTGCCAACTTTGTCCCAGCCCAGGAATTCCACGTTAGCGGCTTTGATCATCGCATCTGTTGCCTCGACCAAAGCCACAAAGCCTTTGGTCTCAATCATTCCCAATGCTTCCATCTGTTTGGCCATTGGATTAGCTCTCCCGAGGTTGATGTTGAAGGTAAGCTCTGAGTTGGTTGTGGCCGCTGAGCACGACGTCAAGAACGGTTTGGCGACTTAAACAGTTCGACAGACTCCGCTTGGTCCAAGTGCGCGGCGTTGCCTTCATCCGTGTCTAAATGAACTTCCAATTTGCTGTGCGGATCAACGCGGACGATCAGGCCTTCGAACACGGTGGGACAGGCCGAGCGGATCCTCAGGTTGATCTTTTCATGGTGCTCGACTCCGTAATGCTGTGCGTGATACGGACCCATATGCACATGCCGCTCCGCGCGAATGACGCCTTGCGCAAGATGGACAACTCCCGCAGGCCCCACCAACACACAGCCGGGAGTTCCTTCGATATTGCCCGAAAGTCGAACCGGCGCGTCGATGCCGAGTGAAATGGCATCGGTCAACGCCAATTCCACCTGACTGTGCGAGCGCGGGGGGCCCAGCACTCGGACAGCCGGCAGCATTCGCCGGCGCGGACCGACCAGCATCACGGTCTCTTCCGCGGCATAGAAGCCGTCTTGGTAGAGTGGGCGGTGGGGAGTGAGCGTATGGCCACGTCCGAACAGCTCTTCGACGTGCTCATCCGTGAGATGCACATGACGTGCTGAGATACTGACCACGAGTTTGTCGGAAGAGCGTGCGGACGCGTTCGGGAGAGTGCCGGACGGAGTCGGTTCGTGCTGCGGAAGCGCGGCAGACGTGTTCAGCTCGGTCACGGCCCTGGCACGAATCGCGCGGCGGACAAGTTCCTCGACCCGCGAACGGTCAAGCGACTGAAGATCAAACTGGGGTGGGACTTGCGTCATGGAGTCACTGGTTGACGGCTGAGGTTGCCGCTGTCGATGGCTGATCGGGAGTTGCTAGGATCAAATTCGTCTCAAGTTGTCGGATTCGTTCTTGCCATTCGCGGGAAAGACCATCGTCAACAACGATGGTGTGCACGGCCGACCAATCGCAAAGCATTGACAGGCTTTGCCTTCCAAATTTCGTACTGTCCGCGACGACGATGACTTGATCTGCCGCGTGGATCATGGCCTTCTCGGCTTCTGTTAAGAACAGATTGCTGTTGTAGAAGCCTCGCTCCGTGATGCCGGCGACACTGAGAACACTGCACCGGACATTGAGCTGGCTGATCATTTCCACGGCGTGAGGCCCAAGTGCCACGCCCGTTCGGGGATAGACGAAACCGCCAATGAGGTTGAGGTCCGCGTAAGCATTTGCAGCAAAAAGGTTTGCGACTGGCAGCGAATTCGTAACCACCTGCAAAGGTCGCCCGACCAGCAACCGGGCAAGTTCGTAGGTTGTACTGCCGCCATCAAACAGGACAGTGTCGCCGTTCTTAATCAACTGCGCTGCCGTCTGGGCAATGGCTCGTTTCTTTGCCCACTGCTCCGGCTCACGCAGTTCAAACACCGGGAGCTGAGGACCTCCGCCCACGTAAAACACACCTCCATGGGTCCTCCGGGCGACTCCGGACTCTTCCAGCACATCTAAGTCGCGACGAATGGTCGATTCCGACACCCCAAGTTCCGTCGCTAATTGCGGCAGTGAGGCGAATCCGCCGCTCATGCGGATAATTTCCAGCGCGCGATGTCGGCGGTCCTCGGCGTGCATAGGCGTGAATTCAGCCACAGCATGATGAAATCAAGCTGATTATGGGCTGAGTTATGACGGGTAGCAATCAAATATTTGATAGATTTCTTTCAAACCTAGTTGTAGTGTAACCCGTGCGAAAACGCCGTTTGCATTTTCTTCGCCTATCGTCACCCAACGCAGCTTTGACTAGGCTACTGCTTCGTAAGTGTTTTAGCGCCCAAGAACCTGCGTTCGACCAGTAGCCCCGGCCCATTGCCTATGTTCTCAGAACATCAATCCGCAATCGATTCCTTCCTGATTCGCTCCGCGGAATTACAGCAAGCTTTCTTCCAACTCCAGTCAGCGAGCGGAAAACCTCGCGGACTCCGTTGGAAAACTTGCGAATTTGAGGGGGATCCGAAGTTCGCGGCGGAAGAGAATTGTGGGCTGACCGCATGGTGGAGTGTCACCATCTCGTTTGAGGCCATCCCCGGCGGGCCGATGGAAGGTGTTGCGGCAGTCAGCAATTTGCGAGCCGCTTCCGCAGAATTTGTGCAAAACGGTGAGCGCGGTTGGCAACCGGTCCGTGTGCACTACAACCTGGAACCATCGGAAGCGATTACCTTTGCGCGCGAGAACGCAAGGCGAAAGATCGAAGAACTTCCCCGCAAAGATTGAGGCAGGAATCTCAGGCTCCGGCAGATGACACAGTTTTCTTGATCGCCAATTCCGGCAAACCAGAGGAATTTCACGGACTTTGAGCTGGACGCGGCGTAAGATTATTGTTGCGATAGGAACGGTATTTCGCTCAGCAATTGCAGCTGCGGCATGCATGGCAACTCACAAAGAACTTCTCGCAAGTCTTTGCTAGGAGTTGCCGATAACCTTGAGACCAGCCGAAGAAGGATTTCTTGGGCGTGAAAACACAAAAACCCCTCTCGTCTATCCGCCGGAGGTGCCAACCCTACAGCGTGGAACACAGGTCAACAACGGCGCAGCTTAGCTCCGCCCGACTTGTGTCCTTCTCGCAGACGACTCCACCGTCGCATACATGACGAGAGGATTTTTGAAGCCGCGGTTGTTCTCCGGAACGCTGCGGTTTTTTGTTGTAACGATCGAATGACGATACCTCTCATTGGAAACCAGTGCATCTCACAAACCATCAATACCATCCAGCGCGAGCGGGCACCCTTCTGGTCCTCTGTACCCCACGGCTTTGACCTCAAGGCTTAGTGGCGCAACGTATCATCAAAAAAAAAACGACGCCGCGAATCAATCGCAGCGCCGTTGGGAATCTCAACTCAGGCAATTCCGGATGGCGTTGAAGGGCTAGTGGCCGCTACCCATGATCCGGTCTCCCAGGCTGTCGGATTTCTTTTGATCTTTGGTCTTGTTTTCGGCCCGCTGCTTGGCCGTGAGATACAACTTCTGAGCGGCCATCATTGTGTTGGCCGAAAAATAGGGCGTAGAAGTCCCGTTGAGGTTGTCGTTTCGCTTGGCGACCAATTCCTGCCAGGACATGCCATCGGTCAGGTGCCAGGCGACCGCTTGAGCCGCCTGCTGCGGGAATTCTCCCCGAGCCAGGAGAGAGAGTACTTCAGGGAGCATCGGATTGTCAGAAAACTCTGAAACCGGTTTCAATTCATATTTCGTTCGGCTGTTCGGCTCTCTTTTGCCGTGCTCAAGACATACACACACAACTGGCAATTCGCCAACTCGTTCGGGCGGGATGTTAAAATTCCCCCCCCCCCACCACCACCGCCGCCGAGTCCACCACCGCCAAGTCCACCACCGCCAAGTCCACCACCGCCAAGTCCACCACCACGACCAAGTCCGCCACCGCCAAATCCACCACCACCAGCTTGAACACCCCGATTACCACCGAAGCCGCCAAAACCCCCTAGTTGAGCATGGATGGCGACAAAAGCTTCCGGCAACTTCACGTTGACCGGCTTGTCTGACTTGTTAGTGATGAAGACTTTGCCCTTCGTGGAATCCTTGAGGATGATCTTGGCTTCCAATTCGCCAGATTTCATGCCCTCAAACAACTCAACAGTCCGGTCGTCCGGATTGAAGGTTGCCTTCCTGATGTTTGGTTTCTTTTGAGCTTGTGCCGCCGTCGCAAGAGTGGCTGAGACGACCGCGATTCCGCAAAGTATTCCGAAGCAGCGCTTCATATTTTCCTCCAAACGGTGCCTGATTCCCGTGCTCCGTGGCCGTTGAGTGGGCAGAATTCCGGGTGATTCCCCTCTAAAAACATCCCCCAGACAGCACTAGCCAGCAATTTGACAGCACAAAGTCAAGGATCAGTCTGCACTTAGACTAATCGTTGCCGCCGGATTTGCCAAGAAAAAAAGCCTAGCCGGATCTGGGCCGGAATTGGCCATTTCCCGCGCAAAATCCGGCGATTTGTGGCCTGGGTCGCGCCCCAATTCGTGGGGCTACCCGCAACCAGTTTGACGACAAAATTTCACACCACAATCTGCCTTAGTTCATCAACCTTAGTTCAATTGTGACCTAGACTTGCGTAGGGAAGCCTTTCTCTCTGGAATCGGTCACGATCAATGAGCACTGTCGAAGAATATTGGAATGCGACACTGGACGCCATCTATGGCATGGACACGTGGGAGTGGTTCAGCGTCTTGGTGTTGGTCCTTGTCGTAGGCTTGGTATGCATGAAGGGCTTTGGCTCACGCGACGGTTTCTAGTATTTTTTCCAGGCTACGCAATTAGCTTCCCTTGACGTCGCATGTGGGCAACCATCTTTTCTGCACGGGTGGCGACGCTGCGTTTCAATTGCGGTTCGTCAAATCGGTCGGGCTTTGATGCCTTGATATACGCTGACAAAAAGGCTTCGCGGACACCCGCGCCAATCCACCGGTGTGCAGAGGCGGAGACTGCCAGCCGTGCCAGATCACGCACGCGCGCTCCGTAAGGAAGTCGCCGCAAAATGCGGACACCGTCCAGGTCAACAATGCTCGCTGTGACCTGGCAACCCCGCATACTTTGGGGGCTTTCTTTTTCGTCACCTTCGCACATTGTGCTGGACGTTTGGGTCAGCAGCAAATTGCAACCTTTCAAATCACGATGTCGAATTCTCCACCAATGCAAACGACCAATTGTTTGCCCGAGCGCGACCGCGGCGCGTATAGCAAGCTCGTCCCTCTCTTGCGTCGGAAGTTCGGCAATCCGCCAAGCAAACAGATGTAAGTTCTCCGCCCCGTGTAACCACTCCGTGGCAAGAAATTCTTCTGACTTGGTTGATAAGCAACAGATTGGTCGTGCGGTGGGTATGCCTCTTTGCAGCAGTGCATGACCCACGCGCCAATTCCGGATTGCCTTGGAGCGGACCGTCTGTCCCAGCACGGTATTCACGAATCTATCCAACCAACGCATGGGCCGCAGGCGTTTGAGGGCAACCACGATCTTGCCGTCTTCAGTTGGCAGGTCCGCCCGGATGACCAAACTGCCTGCGGCGATCTTTTCCGGGGCATGTTGGAATCGGCGCAGAATTTCAATCGGACGGGACGCGAGTTGCTCCACCGATTCAGGCAGGAGATTGCGCACGGTGTATGCTCTCCAGCCATTCCCAACAACAGCGCGAAAATCGCGATTGTCGCGAAGAGATCGCGCATCACGCCCCCGCACCAGGCGTCGTGCAAAAGAGCGAGCTGCGGCATAGATCCAAGTGGAGTGTGTCTTAGCGTCCCAAGCTGCGCCTCGGCAGCGCAGGTACTCACGCCAGAACCTCCATCGCTGAGCTGATGTCGTCCGGTTCATGAAGCCCGAGGTAAGCATCACGAGATTTGCCCGAGCTTTATGCCATGACAATGGACCCGATCCGATGTGGATTCCGGGAACATCGATCAGGTGCAACCGTAGATCTGGAGCGGCCTGTTGTGCTTGTCCACAATCCCACTCGCTTCCTTCGAGCTGAACAAGCACGTTGCCGCCGTGAAAGTCATCAGGAGCTACCCCAGCTTGATGCAGCGCCGCCGTGAGTCGGGCGAGATGGCGAGTCGTTTGCTGCTGAAGACGTGCTGCTGCCGGGTTGCCACTGGCTAAGAAGCCGTCAGCCATGGCTTCGTCCAGCGTCAATGATGGCTCGATGGCTCTCGTTACGAGGAAGCTATCGCCTACGAGCCCGTGCGACGAAACCTCACCCAGCGCAACAGGCGCAGCGGTGGGAATGTCCAAACTGATTAGACGCAAGGATTTTGTCCATTCGCGACGGGCCGAACTTGCACGAAAAAAGTGTCGCAAACGCCTGAGTAAGCCACGGCATCGGTAGTGTTTTACGTAGAGTGCAGCGTGAGGGGTGTCGAACCGATAAACCGTGCGGTGTGATCCATCTTTGACGATCCGGCCTTCGCCCGCGTGCAACAAGTGAGAGAGTTGGCCGTTGTCTTTCGCAACCGACAGTCCGTCCCATCCGGGGCGCATTTGCCATCGGGCGTTTGCAAACGACGGTTTTGCAAACGCGATGGGCGGCGTGCGTTGTTGCGGCGCATCCATGCGAGCAACGCGTTCAGTGAGAGGAGCGGCGATTTTCGGCGGAGCTAGAAGACGCCAGCGTCAGGGGCATATCCGTATTGTTTGGCAGTCTCGTGGTCACGAGCGGCTTCTTCAGGCTTGCCAAGCTTTTCATACACCAGCGCCCGATGCTCGTGCATCACGGCGCGGCTTTCGTTGAGTGATTGCTCGACGGCGGCGGAGCGCCGCAACTGCTGGGGAGATTCCCCAACCAGTGACCGAAACGGACTTTCCGATTGCACTTCATCGATCAAGCTCAATGCCCGATTCAAGTCTTCCAATGCCTGTTCCTGTTTGCCGAGCAGGTGGTGCAAGAATCCGCGAGTGTCCAAGTAAGCGGAGAGGTCCAGCCGAACGAATGGTGCCCTGGGGTCATATTCCAGATCTTTCTCCTTGGAAGCAATCGCTGCTTCCACGTCCTGCAGGCCAGCTTCCAACTCAAACCCACCCAACGCACGCGCATAGGCGCGATTGTTGCGAAACATGGCTTCGTCAGATTCGCCCGAGAGCATCAGTGCCCGGCTATTATCTGCGACAGCTTCGGGAAAACGTTTGAGTCGCAAGTTGATACTCGCTCGTAGCGAAACTGGCTCCAACCAGCCATCCTGTAATTCGATCGCCTTCCCCAGTTCATCGAGCGCTGCATCAAAATCGCCCATTTCCCGATACAGCACTCCGCGCAGGTAGTACGCGCGGTGATCCTCCGGTTTCCAGGCGATGACGCCCTCAAGGTTCGTCAAAGCGGACTCATAATCTTGTCGCTGTAGATCTTCGGCGGCGGCTTGGAGGTACCACTGGGCAACCATCTCCGGGAGATGGTCTTTCAGCAGCATCGTGGCGACGGCAAATAAGATGACCACGAGCACAAGAGCCTTAACCCAAGGCTTTTGGAAAGGGTTACCGTTCTTGTAGACACCACGACGTTTCGGTTGATCCTCGGAGTACTTCTCCGGGATCGGAAAACCGTGCTCGTCGAGTTTGATCTCCGGGCGGCTCATGGTATGTCGTGTTGCTGATTGTGGTTGCCGGGTTGCCCGTGCAACTGGCCAGTTCTCATATTATCGTGTGTACGCGGAATTGCGGCAAGTTGTTCCGTGAACCGTACTACGGGCATGCGTCTGCCCCATTCGCCGTGGAACATGAACGGAGGCGACTTTCATAGGAAATTTGCTGTCATTCGGCTTGCCGATGCCGCTCTTCCTTGGCATGTAGTGCCGCATGTTCACGAGCGGTCACAGGGCGGCTGTCTTGCCCTGGCTCTGTGGAAAATTCCATCCTATCGACAAACTTGACATTGGCGCAATCGTCTACTTCAGCGGTCTGGCAGGCCGCCGAGTCGACGATGCAAAAGCGAAATGGCCCGCCGGCGTCAACGGGCAACGCCACTCCGTCACGCTGGAAAATCAAGAAACTGCGGTCTTGAATCTCTTTCAACGGAATGCTGGCGTGAAAATCATCCGCTGAGGCATGCAGCGTCAAGTATTTGACGGCTGGCTCTGGCTTCACCGCCTGCAAGATCCCTTCCAGCCAGACACCTTGCCCTTGCCGGTCGGAATCCAGCTTGCTGACATCGGCAATTTGGAATGGGTCTGCAAATCGTGTCAAATCATCAACAGAAAGTTCGCATGCTTGTTCAACTTCGCCAGTGATTGCGAGCGATGCCATGGTGCCGGCCTTTCTCCGTATCGAAGTGGTTCTCGTCGCCGATGGGACGGGACATCGATCGCAGAGAATTGTAGCAAACTACGCCAATGGTGATCTACGGCCATCAATCACCCAATCGATTGTCATGGCTTAACATGTCTGTGAAACTACCGCGGAATATGCCAAGTACAATCTGGCGGAATTTGCCGGCAAGCTTCCTGTGGCCAGGGCGAATCCTCATGTTGCGAAGGTGAACAACCCAGTTCCACTCTGGCACATCCAAGCACCAACCTTGAACGCTGCTGGCGCCCCGTCGTATTCTGTTTGGCTCGCGAGCTTCTCTCACACAAGTTTGAATCCCTGATGAATTCCAGCGACAACGGTGCTCCGGCAAGTATCACCGCGGGCGATTCTTCTGCCGCCATTCAGGTTCGCGACCTTCACAAGACTTACCGGCAAGGTCTAATCTTCCGCAAGCGTGTCCACGCGTTGCAGGGGACGACCTTTGAGGTACCACGCGGCGAGATCTTCGGGTTGCTCGGCCCCAATGGAGCCGGCAAGACGACAATGATCAAGGTGCTGTTGGGTGTTGTCCGCAAGTCTGCCGGAGACGCGTACATGCTGGGCCGTCCGGCCGGCGATAGGATTGCCCGACGGGGTGTTGGGTACTTGCCGGAAAACCACCGCATTCCTCGGCATCATACGGGGAACACTGCACTTGAGTATTATGGGCGACTGGCCGGGATGACCTATCCCGAAATCCGCAAACGTTCGATCGACCTGTTGGGTATGGTCGGCTTGGCCGAGTGGGGCAATGTCTCGGTCAAGAACTATTCCAAAGGGATGCAACAGCGGCTTGGCCTAGCGCAAGCTCTCCTCCACGATCCAGAGCTACTCATTCTCGATGAACCGACTGATGGAGTCGATCCCGTGGGGCGAGCCGAGATGCGCGAAATGCTGCGCAGCCTCAAGGATCGGCGTCGCACGATCTTGATCAATAGCCACTTGTTGCAAGAGGTCGAACTCGTCTGCGACCACGTCGCGATCCTGCACAAGGGGAAACTTCAACAGGCAGGAAGCATCAAGGACCTGACACAAAACGCACAGGCGTCATTGCGGATCGGTGTCATGGGGGACGAAGCGGCGCTTAGCGCGGCCTTGAGTGAATTTGCGGTTCAACAGGTCAAGCAAAACGTTCCAGGGCAAGCTCAAGCTCTTGTCGAGGTCAGAGATCAGGCCAACGTGGATCAGATTATCGATGCGGTAAGATCCGCAGGCTTAAGCATCATTCAGCTCGCTCCGGAAAAGAGAACTCTGGAAGAAGCGTTCGTGCAGATTGTGCATGACGCCGGCACTGCGCCACCATAGTTCTTTTCCTTCGTCTGATCTCACTCAGCCGTGTTACGCGTTGCCGCCCAGTAAGATAAGAATCATGAGAGCGTATCTAGCCATCATCAAGGACTCCTTTCGCGAGGCGATTGTTTCCCGCGTGCTGTGGGTGCTGCTGGTCCTTTCGGCTTTGCTGTTGCTCCTGCTTTCGCCATTCCAGGTGACAGAAACAGCAGGCTCAAGGCTCGCCTCCACAGATTTGCGCGATCCGCAGGGCCTGTTTCAAAAAATCTACAACAGCCGTGACTCCCGGTCTCCTACACCTGAACGACAGGTCTGGAATTCCATGGGCAAGGAGAGGCAGAAGCAATTGACCAAGCTAGGCGAGTCCACAGACGACAACCTCATGACCTTAGCGGAGCGATTCAAAAAACTCATTGAGGCAATCAACATCGCTATCGACAATCCCGACTTCTACAACGAAGCAGCATTCGCGGGAATCGCCTTGCCAGCGGAAGCAAGCGACTTGATCGCTAAAGGAGATGACTTGACGGAGGTTGAGGTTGCTCGACGGAACCGGCTTGTGTTGCAAAGCGCATTCTCAGACGACATCGCTGGAGCCGCACCGCGGCAGATCACCGTCTCGTATTTTGGCAAAGACTTCTATGGCCCGCTTTCCGGAGAAGGCTATGAGAAAACCGAATACGTCACTTGGTGGCTGACTTGGTTTGCCGATTACGGAGTGGGCGTGATTGGCGTGTTTTGCGCTATCTTGGTCACGGCGAGTATCATCCCCCAAACTTTCGAGCAAGGAGCGATTGATCTCTTGCTGAGCAAGCCGGTGAGCCGACCATTAGTCTTTCTCACGAAGTATGTGGGCGGCTGCATCTTCATCTCCCTGGTGGCGGCATTCTGTGTGGGAGGAATCTGCCTGCTTTCAGGCATTCGTTGGGGCGTGTGGCACCCGCAATTCTTGATGTGCATCCCTGTGGTTACGTTCATTTTTTCCATCTACTACGCCGTCTCCGCACTAGCAGGTGTCATCTGGCGAAATGCCATCGTCTCCGTCATTGTCACAGTTGCTTTTTGGGTGCTTTGCTATCTCGTCTGGGCGTTCCACGCCTTTGGTAACGGCGTGATGTCGCCAGAAGCATTTGTGCGCGTGTCCGAAAGCGAAGCAGGATTAATAGGTGTGAGAGAAAAACGGGGCACCGTTGTTTGGAAGGATGACAAATGGGTGAGGGTTTTGAATTCGGCAAGCCATTCGGCACAGAGCCCGTTTGACCCCATACCGGCGCCGCTGCCAGCCGGCCCAGTTTTCGATGCGGAGAAGCAACGGTTGTATCAGATCAATTCTCCGAGCATCCTGACTCGCGGTCGTCCCTTATTAGCCTATGCTGAACGGTCACCCGAAGGCGAATGGGTGGAGCAGGAAGGACTGGAGGCTCCCGGCGGGGCTGAAGAAGTCTTCCTCCTTGACGGCCAACTATTTGCGGTGACTTCCCGTGGAGTCTCCCGATTGGAGGGGAATCCCAACCGGCCTGAAGAGATTCCCATTTTGTGGGGAATCGTCAACTTGCCGGTTCCCGGAGACAAAGCGGGTGGCAAGTTCGTTCCCGCCAGCGAACCCCTGAACATCTTGCAGCCGTTTTCCGCTGATGGAGACACAGCTACCGGTAACGTTGTGCTTGCCAACGCGAAAGGGGTGTACGTGCTCTCCGTCGATAAGGAAGAGAAAAGTTTCCGAATCGCCGGCCAACGGGAAATTGAGGATCAACACAATCGGATTACCGCGATTGGCGGCGAGACAATCGTCCTGGCGCAGGAGGATGGGCTGGTGAAGATCCTCAATATTGGCGACCTCTCAGAGCGGAGCAGCCACCAGTTGTCAGGAAAGAATACACCGCGGTTCATCGCAGCATCGCCTTCTGGACGTTGGTTTGCTGTCGTTAGTCACCAAAAGCGGATTTGGTTGTACGATGCCGAGCAGGACAAACCACTTCGCGCACGCGTTGGCGGCCAGGGCGATATCTCAGCCGCCGCATTCACGCCTGCTGGCGAACTCTTGGTTGTCGATGCGCTAGATCGTGTAACCAAGTATGAGCTACCAGGCTTCACCGTCTCGGAAACGCACGCGCCGGAGATCGAAGGCGGACGAGCTTTCATGTGGTATGGCGTCGAACCCATTTACACGATCTTCCCTAAGCCTGGTGAGCTTGGGGATCTGATGCGGTACATGGTCTTTGAGACGGCCGCTCAGGGGGAATCGGAAGATCTTTCGCAACAGCGTGTGACGCTGAACGTCTGGGACCCCGTCTGGAGCAACCTGCTTTTTGTTGCTGTCGTCCTCGGCTTGGGCTCTCTTTACATCTGGCGAAAGGACTTTTGAAATCTCGATGAATTGAGGACTTCGTTTTTGCGTCGTCATCATCGATACTGGGAAAAGTTGATCACCGTGCACACGCTTGTTTCAGGTTTTCCCACCAATGCGGGTCCTCTTCATCGGAGACATTGTCGGCCAGCCTGGTCGAGACATCGTTCGTCGCGCCGTGCCGCATTTTTTGGAAACGCGTGATATTGATTTTGTGGTTGCCAATGGTGAGAACTCTGCTGGCGGAAGTGGAATCACACCAACGATCTATCGAGAACTGATCGATTGTGGTGTAAATGTCATCACCTTGGGCGACCATATCTATCGCCGCCGAGCGATCATCCCCATCTTGGAATCTCGTGAGAACATCGTTCGGCCAGCCAATTATCCACCGGAAGCTCCCGGTCGAGAATTTGCGCATGTCACCTCAAGCGGCGATGTGGACGTCGCCGTGATCAGCGTGATGG
>JALCBR010000101.1 GCA_028066245.1 Pirellulales bacterium
CTTTCCAAGAGTTGCTGCAGTCTTGTCCCGATCAACTCGTCCATGTACGCCTGATCGGCGCGGTCCGCCAGACGGTAGAGAGTCTTGAGTCGCGCGGCAAGAAATCGATCTTCGCGGACTTGCCAATGCGTTTCTAACTCGCGCAGTTCGTGCTCGCCGCGCTCTAATTCCTCCCAGACCAGATCGGAGATTTCCAAGTAGACTTCGAACGAAGCTCGGTATTCTCCCGTGGTGTACAAACCGTGGGCGACATCTCTCAGGAAAGCGGACCGCTCCTCCGTCGTCACCAGCAGGCGGTCAACCTGATCGTTGAGATTCTGGTTGCCAGCAAAATCCTCTCGGATCATCGCGCGCAAGTTGTTGACCAACAAGACACGCGTGAGTTCGCCAGCGCCCTGTTGCGCGGACTTCTGCAACAGGTCGATCGCGGCCGCGCGTTGTCCGGACTCAAGTTGAACAATTGCCGCAGCGGTCAGTGCCTCCGCATCATCCGGGGTTTGAGCCAATGTTGCGGCCGAACGTTGCTTCAGGTGGCCAAGTTGATGGAAACAGTCCACGCCGCGCAGAGATTGTGAAACGATGCTGCCCTTGAATGCCACTAAATTTCCCACGACGGGGCCGGGCTGCCCCGCAATTCCTCTAAGTGAAATTCGTTCTGCCATTGTTGCAGCCGCCAGGTCAATCTTGGCAATCTCGCCATTGGTCATCGGCAACAGGTAGGAATCGATCGTTTGCAGTCCACGTCCTGAAGGCGCAACACGCGAAGGAAAGGGAATCGTCGCGATTCGCGCTCCCTCGCCGATACCAAAGACTTCGATCTGTTTTGTCCCGCAAACAAAAACGGCCTCTGCTGTCGTGGCGGCGATAAACAAGCCTTGATTCCGCGGCACGTCCCACAACAGGGCGCCGGAGATCAAATCCAAACAATACAGTCGATTCGAGAACGGTGGCGTGAGGAAGACCCGCCCGTCTTTGATAATCGCGGTGGCGTCCATCCAGCGATCAAACCGGTTCGCTGCGCGGCCAGCGTGAATCTGTTGAGCGCGCGAAAGCAAGATCGTCGGTGCTTGATCGTATTTGAAACCCCACTGCAAAGACCTCGTCGAAAGGTCGACCGTGACGACGGCGCCCGATGACGTGGGACAGACAAGAAACCCATCGGAGAATGACGGCGTTGCCCCCAGGAGTCGACGGTTCGCCTGGGACCCGTAACGGTGAGAAGCGGCCGCGAGATGCTGCTTCCACAAGACTGAAACGCTGCTGTGATCCGGCTGTGGTTGAATTGCCACTAACTCGATTGCGCCGTTCCACTCCACTAGGCAATACAACACGCCATCCAGTGGCAACGGCGGCCCCAAGAACAACGCTCCTGCCAACGGATTGCCAGAGGTCGCAGGCCCCCCCAAGGTCCACAGTAGTTTTCCATCACTCTGCAGATCGTGGGCTTCAAGCCAGTTGAATTCTTTACCAGTGTTGCGTCTTGGCAACTCCGGGTTTGGGAGAAAAAGCTCATGGGGCGCTCTGAGATGTGACTGCGTGGAAACCAGGTAGACGTTCTCTCCGTCACTGGAAAACTTAGAGGAGCCTGAATCATCGATCAGCTGCCGTTCAAGCGATAGCAAATCGGTAGCTTCCTGAGGTTCTCCAAATAGGCGATCACTTGCGGTATGTACATCCTCAACAGAGTTCATTGCAAGCGGGAAGGCACGTTTCCCAGTCTTGAAGTCAATTGCCATGAGCGCATCGAGTGTGCGGACGATGATGTAATCGCCGACAGCCAACGGCTGAGCGCTGGGGAGCGCGACAACGGGAGGGTCATGTGTGGCGAGTTCCGTCTCCAGACGAGCAATCCGTTTCACGACTTTCAGCCACCGGCAGGCTCCACCGAGCGATTGAGACCGGACGGTCCGCGTCAAAGGTTGGTGTTCCGGAAGCGTTCCCTTGCGGCAACCATGACTCCACCTGGGGGCCTGTCGCATGGCGAACTGGCATCCCGCCAATTCCTGCCAACCAATCGAACGCGCGTTTCTCATTGGCAAAGATCGGAATCGACTGACCTTGTACGTCAAAACGTGCATCGGGAAACCGCAGACGCATCTCTCCGGCCGCATCTCGCGCTGGCTTATCGAGGCCAGCGCGGCGCAGAGCAAGTGTAAGCGTCAAGGACAACTTAGGTTCCAATTGTCCCGCTGCTGCGTTCCGTTGAAGTCGTCGCAGCACCGTTACGGCTGTAAGCGGTTGTCCGTGATCAATGTAATGCAACCCCAGTAACCATGTTGCTTTCGCCCCGGCTTCCGTATGGAAATAACGACGCGAACATTCGACCAGCCCCTGGATTTCGCTGGACGTGACGGCCTCTGTGAGCTGTCGGTCGGCGACGGCGCCAAAAAGGGAGATGTAGGCTTCACGCCCCTTCTCCGGCAGCGCGCCAATCATCTGTTCCGCCCTGCGTTTGAAGCTCGTAAACGTCGCTCCGTCAGGGCCTCGCACGAAATAGTCGCTGTCCGAATCGAGAATCTGCGCGAGAAGGCGAACGGCATTTGAGTACTGCTGCTCCGCAATCATGTCTTCTGCCCTGCGCATCCAAAGCAATCGGCTACGGTCAGGCATCAGGAAAACGTCGTCGAGCTGACCATCAAAAGAATCATGCGGAACAAGTTGAGCGTTTACGGGCGGTCCGAAAACCACGATGGCCAACACGACCAAAAGGATTGTCAGCTTGGCCAAGAACGAGATGTCGTGCACGGATGTTGGCGCGAATGTCCTTTTGCACCCAGATGCGGGGCTTGTCGACGCTCTCGAGCAATGGTCGCAATGGCGGATATGCGACATGGTATTCGTCATGTTGTTGGGGTTTGCTGCGAAACCGCTTGAAATGCTCAAACGGCAGATTCCCATGGTGCTTAAACCTCGCTGAGTAAGCATCTTACGTTATTTGGGAAGGATTGGCCAACTTGCGAGAACAGCCTCTCGCGATCAACGGATTCTCATATATCGTGTGCTGCCGTCCGATGCGCCGTCTCAAGGATCGAAGCGATCGATAGCCGCTGCGCAGGTTCTGCATGACGTTTCATCCCGGTTTTTCCGAGACTTTTGTGGGAATCGGGCTTGCAATTTAGTCATGGTCGTTTTTAATCATCCCGTTAAATATGACGGACGTAACGAGTTTCCGGCCGTTTTCACATCCACCAGGAGGGTCGAGCAATATGGCAAAGGCAGGCGATAAGCCACTCACAAAGACGCAGATCATTGCGAACGTTGCTGAGCGCACCGAGCTGTCAAAGAAAGAAGTCGCCGCCGTCATGGAAGCGATTTCCGAAGAAATCAAGAAATCTTTGGGGAGAAGCGGGCCCGGCGCTTTCACGATTCCCGGTTTGGTGAAAATCATCCGCAAAAAGGTCCCTGCCAAGCCCGCGCAAAAGGGTGTCCTTCGCTTTGGCAAACTGATGGATGTGCCGGCCAAGAAAGGCTACACAACGGTCAAGGTTCGCCCGCTCAAGAATCTCAAAGAGATGGTTTAATCTCTTTCGACCTACGGCGACACAAGCTCTGGCCACTGGCTGCGAACAAAGTCAAACAAACCGCGACTGGAACACGCAACCTGCATGGGGGCGAGTTTCTTTCGCGGTTTTTTGATGCGCTTGTGTGATCAGATTCGCAAGTCTGCTACGCTCACGCACCTCGGAGCCGTCTTGTCAACTTTTTGCTAGCCATACTCAACGTGCGTATCCTCCTGACCAATGACGATGGTATCTACGCGCCGGGATTGGCTGCGTTGGAAGCGGAACTTAGTAGCTGGGCCAACGTCCACATCATTGCCCCGAAGACGGAACAAAGCGGTGTCGGCCATGCGATCACCTTTCTGACGCCTTTGGTGGCTGAAGAAGTGTATCAAGGCGAACATCGCCGGGGCTGGGCTGTGGAAGGGAGCCCTGCCGATTGCGTCAAGCTGGGCGTTTCCGAACTTTTCGGCGGCCGTCCGGACATGGTGATAAGTGGCATCAACAGCGGACTCAACGCGGGCATCAACGTGCTTTACTCGGGCACAGTTGCTGCGGCCATCGAAGGAGCGTTCTTTGGTATCCGCAGCGTCGCTGTCTCATTGGAATACGATGAACACGCGGATTACGCATCGGCAGCCAAGATTGCTGTGCCGCTAATTCGCAAACTCTGGGAGCTTAGGGAAGAAACCGATACCAAACTTTTTAATCTCAATATTCCTCAGCAAGCGCTGACACAGGCTTCGCCGGCGCTGCAAGTCGTTCCGATGGGATTGGATCGCTGGGGAGAGAGCTTTGAACGCCGAGAGGATCCCCGCGGGCGGCCATACTATTGGGCAACCAATGATCCACCTCCAAAGATGACCGAGCGAGAAACCGACCTCTCCGCACTACGGCGGGGGTGCGTCACGCTGACCCCCCTGAGCTATGACATGACGCGGCATCACGAACTGGATAAGATGAATGGATGGAAACTTGAGACGTCGTAGCCAAATCGACCGGGTGGTCATTCGGTCGAACGCAACTGCGGCGTGTTTTCACTCTTCAGTGCGCTGGAATCAATAGGGGCGCTGGGCAAAAGAGCCGCATTTTTCGGAGCAAAAGATCAATGAAGCAATCGCCTTTCATCGCCGTGGGTTTGATGCTGATTGTTACGGTCGGCTGCAATCAAAAAGACGCTCAAAATACCAAGAAGAGCGAGATTCCAACTGGCCCGGTCAAAGCCAACGTTGATACGGTAGGCACCAAAGGCAAGAACCGCGACGGGGGATACCTGACGACGGTGGTGGCTGAGAAGTATCGCGTTCAAGATCGCGTGCTACTCATGATGCTCGACAAAAACTTGAGCCTTTACAGAGCGACAAACGGCCGGCTGCCTGCGGACTTTGATGAACTCAAACGAGAACTCGTCGACAACCCGACCTACCAATCACAGTTGCCGGAATTGCCGCAGGGAACCCACTTCGAATACAACCCTGGCGAAGGCCAGTTCGGAACCTTGTGGGTCGTCCCCGATGGTCAATCGCTGTCGAACAAAAAGAGCTAGGTGGCCAGTACCCGGTTGATAAACCACTGTGAACTAGCTGACTTTCGCCAGGCATTGCCGCAGGTAGTCAATGCTTTCCTGCGCGATTTTTACTGCTCCGGGTGAATAGTCGAAGACCTCGACGCTGATCCAGCCTTGGTAGTTGGAGTCTCGTAGCGATTTAAGGATCGACTCGAATTGCAGCTCCCCCATGCCCGGTCCCAATAGATTGGGGTCATTGGCGTGAAAGTGCTCCAAGCGATTGGCATGCGTGGCGATGATGTCCGGAATTTCCTCCCGTTCACTAGTCATTGCCTTACAGTCCAAATGCAGGCGGCAGTTGGGATGATCAACCATGTCAACCAACCGTGCCGTTTCATCGGCTGTGTTGAGGAAGTTGCCTTCTTGTGGTCCCAACGGTTCCACAGCGAGCACAACGTCATTTTTACGGCAGGCGGGCATCAACGCAGAAAAAACCTCTGCTGCGAATTGCAGTCCTTGCTCTGTGCTGATCCCGTCTTGCAGGTTGCGTTGCTGTGGCGAGCCAAACACCATCACCTGCCCGCCAAGCTCTCTGCAGAGCCTAGCCAACTCGATCAAGTAGTCTCGCGTCCGCTCGCGGGTTGGAACGTCTGGACTTGTCAAATGCAACCCTTGCGTTTTAGCCAGCAGCCAATGGAGTCCAACGATCTCTAGACCCCAGGCGCGGCAGGCATCGATCAGTCCTTTCTTTTGCGACGCAGTGATCTGCCGAGCGTCAGCGTTCAGCGTGAAGGGTGCGATCTCTATGCCGGTGTATCCACATTTGGCGATTGCCTCCGCAGTTTTTTCGGGCGGCCAGTCTTCAAATGTTTCATTGCAAATCGCAAATTTCATACAACGTAATCTAGCCTTTTGCGGGTCGACCGCAATGTGCCCAGTAAGCGGCAGTTGACAACGAAAACGCCGAGTGGCCAAACGCTCGGACGTTGGGGAGAGTCTCGACGGTCGCCCTCCTTTCGCGTAATGTTGTGCATCCCAGGAGAACTTCTACGTCAGGTTGGACTTGGTACGTTTCGCAGGCGGGCGTCGCTAAGCTGTCACATCGCATTGACGGGATATGCTAGAGACTTTGTTTGAATCCTTTAATGACGCGGTCCAACACATTGATTCGCCTCTCTTGGCGTCAGTAACGCTGTTGATTGGCGTCGTGCTGCTGCTGGTGGGCGGGAAAGCGCTTGTCAGTGGATCAGTCAGGCTCGCAAAAAGCTTGGGCGTTTCAACGTTGATCGTTGGGTTGACCGTTGTCGCATTTGGCACCAGCGCGCCAGAACTGGCGTTCAACTTGATCGCCGCAATCAACGGCAACACCGACCTCAGTTTCGGCAATGTCGTTGGCTCCAACATCGCCAACGTGGGATTGGTGATGGGTTTGTCCGCAATCACAGCGCCCTTGGTCATCAAGCGGCGAGTGTTTAGCAAGGAACTCCCTTGGTTGATCGCCATCAGTCTTGGCACTCTGGCGTTGGCATTTTTCCCTCCGGATGTACCAGCCGCCAACGGTATGCAACGTGGATTCGCTCGGCTTGATGGCGGGATCTACTTGCTCGTATTCGGTGGGTTCGTGATGACTTGGTTTCGTATGGCTCGGCGTGACGCCCGGTCTTCGTTGCTGTTGGCGAGCGAAAACGAGATCAACGATGCGCCCGCTGGGTCGCTCTTGCTCGCTGGTCTCCTGGTGTTGAGCGGGCTTGTCATGCTCGCCGCTGGCGGCAAGGGAGCTGAAATCGGTGCCGTCAAGCTTGCCGAGATGGGGAACATTCGCAAAGAGGTGATCGGGCTCACGATTGTCGCCTTTGCAACAAGCCTGCCAGAAGCCATTGCCTCTGTTACGGCGTGTCGCTCCGGCCACACCGACTTGGCTGTTGGCAACGTCATCGGCAGCAACATCTTCAACTTGGTGCTGGTGCTGGGTACCACCTGTGTGGTCAAGCCAGTCGCTCTCCCGATCTCACACGCCTGGACCGATTTGTTGGTGATGACCGGATTGACGATGACCGTCCTCCTGCTCGCATGGTGGCGCGACCTCAAGATCGAGCGCCGTGACGGCTGGTTCTTGCTCTCAGCCTACCTGCTGTATTGGGGGTTCCTTGGCTTTCGCACATTGACTTGAGAGCGGTCATCCAGTTGAAATGTTACCGTATTGAGCGGCGGCAAGTTGATAGAGCACGAACGACAGTTGCCAGCCCAAATAAGTTACCCAAGCGCTGGCACACCTCTTAGCGTGACCTGTTGGTCCGGACAATGGCGCCTGCCTGCTTATCCAAGAGCGTGGACCTTCTGGACAAGACTCCAGATGGAGCACTGCAAGCCAGTAGACGGTGAAAACAAAACGGCCGCCGATTTCTCAGCGACCGTTGGACCTTGTCATCACGATCGTAAGCCTACTGTGACTTGTAGCCGATGCCGCAACCCTTCGGGCGGGTCTCAGCATTCTCAACCGGCTTCCCAGCCAGGACAGCTTCGACAGCGTCTTTGAGATAGTTCTCTTTGACACGTGATTTGTCCTGGTTGTCGTCGAAAGCACCGACGTAGGCCAGTTTGCGCTGGCCATCCAACAGGTAAAGATGAGGAGTCACTTGCGCGCCGTAGTTGCGGGCGATCGCTTGGCTTTCATCATACAGATATGGGAAGCTAAATCCTTTCTCTGCGGCACGTTCTTTCATCGCCGGAAGCTTTTCGGAGTCCGAGGTATTGACGTTAATTGCTACAAACTTAACGCCCTTCTCCGCATATTCTTTGGCAAAGGCCATGAAGCGATCTTCATACGCCACCGCCACCGGGCACTGGTTGCACGTGAAGACCACCACCACTGCAGTCGCCTTCTCAAGGTCTTTCAGGCTGTGATTCTTACCGTCTGTACCAGGCAGGTTTTCCCATGCGGGGCAAGCATCGCCGATTGACAACTGCGCGTTGAATCTTTGCGCCTCTGCTGGCGAAGCGAGGAAAGCGATCGCCACAACAAGGACCATAAAGAGCGTAAGTGTTCGAGCCATGAATACTCCTCCAGATTGAAGAACGCGAATTCGTCGTGCAAAGACCGCTTTGTACAACGTCATTTTGCGGTGAGTGCTGGAATCAAGCGGATTCTATGTTGGCGGCTGATGTGCCAAACTTCAAGGGGGCGGGTTGTGCCAATTCTGTTTGTCGAAGCCACTTAACGCCATTTTGCCACCGGAGCCTCTGATCGACGGTTTCCCAACTCAGCCGGGGATAGCGATTTGGACGCCGGCAGGCAAAACCTCCTCCATTGTGGCGAATCCGCAAACCGGTGGTGTGGAATTCCTCACTTAATCTTCCGCTGGTAAAGCGAGAAATGCCTGCAAGAGCTTCGCGCCCTGTGACGGGTTAAGCATGGAGACATAGGCAATTTGCCCTCGAAGCCAACTTGGATAGTTTGGGCGGTTTTCTCGATTTTGGGCCGCCAATCCCTCGTGCGAAGCCCGATGCAGAATCGCGCGAAGTTGCCGAACGAGATCGCGCCGTGGCGCCGGGTGAGAGTTGACGATGACGCCTGTCACGGACTGACAGGTCGAACGTCGTAGTATGCGAGACTTCTTGTGGTTGAGCTGAAATCCCTCGGCTTCGACAATCTTACCAACGACAGAAATCAACTTGGTTGGTGATTTCTCGCCATCGCTTATCGAAAACGTCAAGTCATCCGCGTAGCGTGTGTACGTCCAACCGATTTTGCCAGCTAAACCTGTCAGTCGGCAATCGAGCCTGTAGGCGATTAGATTGCTGATCGCAGGACTCGTACAGGCTCCTTGTGGCAAAGAGCGTTCGCCGAGGGCGACGTAGTATTTGCTCCCGTTGAATTCAACTCGCTTCCTGGGACATTCCGTGCAAAGTAGGGCGAGCACTGTCGCCACGGAGGGCGAATAGCCGAACCGCTGAAATAAACCTTGTACCCGAGGAAACGTGATTGAAGGAAAGAACTCTTCCAGGTCAAGGTTGACGACAATCTCACGATCAACATGCGGGATGGCGTTCGTGACGATACTACGCCGCTTGACAAATCCGTGCGCCGCAGAATGGGCGCCCAGCTTGCTAAGAATCTTTTCGTTGATCCACTTCTGACAGCGCGCCATGACTTTGTGGGGGGCAGCCAACCGTCGCGCACCGCCGGAGCGTTTTGCCACCTCGAAACTGACATAGTGAACGCGTGTGGCGCAAACACTATGAAACGCCAACCAACGGAGGCGGCTGATGCTGATGTTGAGCATCTTGGCGACGTCCGCCGGCGTCGCCATCTGCGGTAGACCTCGCCGTGTCAATTCATCCACATTGCTCGTTCGATTTCCCAAACTCCTGGACACGCCGCGACCCAAAAAGATGATATCGCTGGCCTGCTGGTGCGCGATTTCTTGTTTTCGCTCTTCGCGGCGCCGCAGGGCGTCAGCTTTTCGCTGCCGCGTGCGTTCTCTGCGCTGCTCTCGATCTAACTCAACGGCCGCCTCGGCACGTTGGGCAAAGTGTTCGCGCGGAGGATCAATGCGATCCATCTCACCGCCAACTTGGTGGATCTCGGCTAGTCGTTCGGGAGTCATCAACCCCCGCGCGATCATTGCTTCGTCAACGACTTTCGTGCGCGGATCATTGGCAGGCGGAATCCGGTCACGACGGCCAAAACTGAGCTGGCCACTTTGTAAGTGGGAACTGTGTTCCTGCTCCACACTCGGCGACACCATGTCGCCCGCTTCCAATTGGGTGCGAGTTGGTGGATGGGCCTGCCTTTTACCTGCCACGCGTGATTTGACTGGCACTGGCATCCGCTGGTCTCCGGCTGACTCCGGTTCCGATGCTGATCCATCCCAGCGACGTCCACATTTCCGGCAAGAGGTTGATTGGGACGACGGAAGCTCTGCACCACAGTACAGGCATGTCGCACGCGCTGATTCCGTCCTTGCCCGCGGAGTCGGTGACGAGAAGATGCCACGCAACCAGGAAAAGAAGCCCATGCCAGAGAGATTGTCTCGCGGATCGATCAAGAAAAGCCCCAACTGCCTGGTGCGGTGAAGCTGACTTCGTCCTCGCGGACCAGGTTCGTTCACCAAGCCGGTAACGCCACCGTGGGCGTGCGAAGTCTTGACTTGGATCGGCCGCGCCCACGGTGGCGTTACCGGCGATCCGAGTAACGGGCCTGGGGAAGCAGTGGGAGGTCATCTTCCACCGCGGCGGATCGCCGCAGCATTCACGGTCTCAGTCCTCGCCGCGTTCCAGACAGCCTGGGGCATCCGTATTGTAAAGAGATTCCGCCCGCGGCGTTAGCAGGATGTTGCAAAAGGTCACCGACGTTTTCACCTCCGAGCCAGATGCAAGGAGAATCTCACATAGCTCGCAAATCGCGTTGTATTTGCATCACAACTAGAATCCATCTGTTGGATTCACGCGTCCTGTTGGGAAATGTATGGGCTCTCCGCAGCTCTTGACGCTTAGCTTCAGAAATCCAGCACCATCTCGTCTTCCGCAAGATCAGTGGATGGGAAGATCGCCTGGGCGTCCGACAAACCGATGGGGTCCACTTCGGCTACCTGGGGCATCAAATGCGTCAACAACAGGCGTTCGACGTGGGCATCCGCAGCCAGCTGCGCAACCGCTGACGTCGAGCTATGGCCTGTCGGCTCGGCGAAATCCGCGAGCGAGTCCGGGAAGTTGCATTCGTGCATCAGCAGAGAGACGCCTTCGATCGCCTTGACATAGGCCGCGTTTTTTCTGGCCGTGGTATCCGTAACGTAAGCCAGCGAGCGGTCCACCCAATCAAACCTGTATCCGACCGTTCCACCGGGATGCTCCAACGGAAACCAACTGACTTGTGCCTGCCCGCATGTGAATGGGTCATCCGGCAGCGGCCGAAACTCCCACTCCGGAAGCACAGGAAAGATCAGTGGCGAATAGACGTGTTCCTGAACCGCTTCAAGTTTGTCGGCGGCGCCATGTACCGTGACGCGCTGCATGTTCTTGCCGTGCAACAAACCCAGCAAGTATGTCAGCCCAACCACATGATCCAAGTGGGCGTGGCTCAGGAAGATATCGAGTGTGTCCGTCCGTAGGTATTCCGGCAGCCGAAACATTCCCGTCCCAGCGTCCAGAATGATCCCCTGTTCCGGCAGCATATAGCAGGACGTATGCCGGAGGGCGTTGGGATGAAAGCCGGTGGTCCCCAGCAAGGCAAGTTTCATACGGCCGCCTGTGGAGAAATCAATGCGCGCAAACGGACAATCGACGGTAAGACTTTGCCATGACACCAGTGGATGCGGTTGCCTGGCGCGTGTCAATGTTGAATTACTGTTCCAATCACAGTGCCACACACAACATGCAAGCCGACTGATCGATACGCAAGCCGCTCGTAGGATTCCTGCTGGGATAATCTATGCCGAGGTGCATGCAACGCTGGCGTCGAACTGCCGCAAGCTGTTGTCGAATCGATCTGATCAGCAACATGCGGCGCCACGTGTCTCGACTTCGCTCGCTCACAAATGAGGTTTGTCACACAGCAAGGGGCTGATACGCCCGAATTCTCAGTTTGTCTGCATAAGCTTTGCGGGTTGCGCCGATCTTGTGGGCAAGGCGGAACCCGGCCGTTCCGCGCGCGTATTCGAGTTTCCTCTTGGGTTGTATGGCCATGAGCGACGTGGAAAAAGTGGACGCGGACTTCCAAATTCTTCCCAGCTGGCTGACCAGATCGCCACTGCTTTGGGGTGGTGCACTCACAGCTGGCTTCTATGCCGTGGTGTCGGGCGGTTTGCTCGCCCCGATGATCGGCGCCACGGCAAATGGTTTTGTAACGCGGTATTGCGCGGGCCATCCGGTAGTTTACGCGGAAGTAGCGTTGTTTTTCGTGGGCATCGCTGCGCTCGTCATTCGCCGGCTCGATCTCGCAGAACAGGCTGGGCAGCTCAAAGAGCTCGTGCTTCCGCCGCGTTCCGAGGAAGGAAATTCTCTGGCCGACTGCCCTGAGTTGTTGGAATCCATCAGCAGCCAACCTACAAAACAGCGCGAGAGCTATCGCCATCAACGAGTTGAGCGCGCCGTGCGCCATATTTGGCTGAAACAATCTACCGCGCCGCTGGACTCTGAGCTTAAGTCTCTGTCCGAAATGGACGAAGCTCGCGCGCACCAAGCCTTGGCGTTGCCGCGGTTTGTGACTTGGGCGATCCCGATTCTCGGCTTTCTCGGCACGGTGATCGGAATCACGATGGCCGTTGCCAGTATTGATCCCACCGCCATGGCTGCCAGCGATCCGCGGGCGATTGACGGAGTCACACGCGCGCTGTCCGTTGCGTTTGATACCACGGCCCTAGCGTTGTCTTTGTCGCTCGTGCTGATGTTTATGCAGTACAGAACGCAATCCGCGGAATTCCGTCTGCTCGCAAAAGTCGACGATTCCGTGGCGGACGAACTGACAGGACGATTCCACGAACCTGGCACTGGTAATGATCCGCAGATCAAGGCGGTCCGCCGGATGACGGACGAAGTTGTTCAAGCGACTCAACGCGTTGTTGAGACGCAGGCGGAGTTGTGGCGAGACACGGTCGACGCGGCACATGACCGATGGGAAACCTCGGTTGCCGAGTCACAACAACAAGTGCAAACCGCGCTGTCGCATGCCATCGGTGAAAGTCTGCAGGCTCACCGCCAATCCGTTGAGGGTGTCGGCCTGGAAATTGCTCATCGGTTCTCTGACCAGGCGGACCGGTTGAGCAAAGTTTTTGGCGAGACAGCCTCGCAGCTTTCCGCACAGCAATCGGCTCTTCAAGACCATGCGGAATCGATGTTGCGCCTTGCTAACGGAACCGATCAGGTGGCTCAGTTGCAAAGCCAGTTGAACCAAAACCTCGACGCGCTGGCCAGCTCGCACAACTTCGCGGGAACTGTTGAAAGCCTCGCCGCGGTGATTCACCTGCTGAATGCCCGGCTCGCCCCAGCAAACGTCTCACGTGCCGATCAAGCTACCGGGCAGGCCGCATGACCAGACGCCGACCGAAATCTGATGCGGTCGCGGTCTCGTTGTTTCCCTTCCTGGCCGTACTGCTGTGCACTATGGGCGCATTGATTGTGCTCTTGGTCATGCTCTCGTTACAGGCGAAAGACGGTGCCGCGGACATCGCCGGTCCGGCTCCACCGCCAGCTGTGGATGAAGATGCACTGGCCAGGCACGCGGAGTTGGTCGCCCGCGCGGACGAGTTGGCGACGCAACGTGCAGAGTTGTCGGAGCGAATCGCCGCCCGCATCAAAGAGTTAGAAGATATCGATATTGAAGGCACACGTTTGGAGGAAGAGTTAGCATCGCTTGACGCGCTCCGTGGCCAATTGCGGAACACCGCGGACAGTGAAGTCACTGAGGAGCAACTGCGAGCCAACTTGACCTGGTATGAAAACAAGTTGATTGAGGCAGAAGCCGAGTTGCGAAAGATCAAGCAGCGCATCGCTACGAACCCTGTCTCTTACGCGATCGTGCCTTACTTGGGAGGCAGCGGAACGTACCGCCGGCCCTTGTATATCGAATGCACGGACGCAGGCGTCATCCTGCAGCCTGAAGGTGTCATTCTGCGAGCGGACGACTTTGCCATTCTCGCAGCCAATAACCCGTTGGTGTCGGCAATCCGAACGACGATTGACTATTGGCAGACACAGGGTCGCTCCTCACGGGGCGAGGCATATCCCTTGTTGTTAGTTCGCCCTGATGGCGCACTTGCGTTTCACGCGGCTAAGACGGCGCTGGAATTCTGGAACGGAGACTTCGGCTATGAGTTGGTTGACGAAGGGTGGAACCTGGAATTTTCGCCACCGGATGCGGAACTTGCTCAACGGCAAGCCCGAGCTATTGATAACGCGCGCAAGCTGCTTTCCACGCTGCGCCGCGGGAACTCCGGCTTGGTCGCTCAGGCGACTCGCCCCAGCTTTCGTGTCGCCACGCAAGGATCGCTTGAACAATTGTCTCCGGGGGCCGTCCCAGGCTTGGGTGGTCAAGGTGCTGCCGGTCAAGGTAGCAGTGAGACTGGATTCGATTCCGACGTAACCGGTTCGCGCTATGGAGCAAATGGCGCTGGAGAAACCGGCACGGCCGACAACCCCTTTGCGAATCTCAACCAGGTTGCGGCGGACTCTTTGGGTGGTGAGCCTGGTTCTGAAAATGGCAATCCCTTGGGAATCGGAACAGGCACGGGAACGGGTGGAATGACAAGCACCGGAACCGGACACCAGCCCAATCAGGTGACAGGCGGAGCTGTGAATCAGCCGGGCGGAGAAGGACAAAACAACTATATCGGCCTGGCGAACCCAGCCAATGATGCTGCGTGGCGGCAGAATGGTGCGGCCGGCGTTGCCGGTGCAACTGCCAGCGGCGCGATGCAGCCTGGAACGCTTGAGTCCGCTGTTGCCGCCGCGGGAACTCCCCAGATGCCTGGCTCCTTCGGCCAACCAGGCTCTTTTACCCAATCAAGCTCCTTTGGTCAGCCGGGAAGTTCGTTCAGCACAAGCATCAGCGGAGCGCCCTCAGCCGACGCTCAATCACCACCTTCAAGCAGCTTTTCCTTCTCAGGTGCCGGCCAGGGCGCAGGTGGCTCAGCAGGCCAAGGGCACCGACAGGCGAACTGGGCTCTACCAAATGCGGGCTTTGGAGATGTCGCCGTCTCGCGCGCCATGCGCGTGACATTGGACGGCAGTGAGCTGACCATCTATTCGATGGATCCCCAAACCCGACCGGAGATTGTGTATCTGCAACCACAAACGGCTGATTCGTTGGACGACTTCCGCGCGGCTGTATGGCGAGAGATGGATCGGTGGGGACTCGCAGGGCGGGGAATGTACTGGAAGCCAATCTTGAAGTTTGAGGTCACTCCTGCCGGCGCTGACCGCTACTTCCAACTCAAGCGGCTGATGGAGAACAGCGGCTTCGTTCTCGAGTCTCAGCGCGTGCTGCCGAGGGCGGCGCATCGTGGCTCGTGATTCGCGCCTCCAAGATTCGTACCTGGTCTTCGATTACAACGCTTTCATCCTCATAAGCCAAATTTTGCCGCGAACTCGCCTCGGACAAGTGACATGGCACGTTCTCCACGCCCAGAACAAACCGAGTCCTTCGGCAGCGATTCCTTCCTGGATATCGTTTCTAACATTGTCGGCATCTTGATCATCCTAGTGATGGTCGTTGGCGTTCGCGTGAGATTCGCCAGTGACCAGGAGGAGGTCACTCTGCCTGAAGTACCCGCGGCCCCAGAGATCGACCTTGTTTCCGCGCGCGCGGCCGTCGCCGATTTGGAAAGTGAAATCCAACAAATGGGCTTCACGCTCTCGGATTCTGAAGTGGACTTGCGCCAAGAGATACTGCGGATGAATCTGCTTGCTGATGAAATCCGTTCAACAAGTCGTGAGATTGACCAAGAGCGACTCTTCGCTGCAGCTCGAACCAGGACGGTTGTGGAACTGGCGGAAGACCTGGACGCAAAGCAGAAGCACTACGAGGCTCTGCTGTTTGAGACGCAGAAGCAATCGGAAGTTAAACCCAGGTCGGTGAGGATCGACAGTTTTCAAACGCCGATGAGCCGTAAAGTGACGGGTGAGGAGGTCCACTTCCAGCTCAAAGGAAAATTGATCGCGCATGTGCCGATCAATGAACTGGTCGAGATGGTCAGTGGCGATTTCCGAGGCAAGCTCCAGCAAATGAGGACCACGCTGGAACTCTCCAGCGTCGTGGGCCCAGTTGAAGGGTTTCGCTGCCGTTATA
>JALCBR010000102.1 GCA_028066245.1 Pirellulales bacterium
TTTGGCAGCTCCTGACCGCCACTTCGCTTCACTTCATTCAAACTAGGCACAAGGCCCGCGATTTCCTCGGGTGAAATCGCTTCGCCGCTACGTTTGATTTCATCTTTGCCCATTCGCATCCGAATCGAGCGAAAGGCGCAGTTGACCGCGTCCGTCGTCCACGGTCGTCGCTTGCTGTTCCGGAAAAGACACCCAGCCGGATAGCGATGCATGAGCCTCTTCGTAATCTTGAGTGCGTTATCGGTTAGATAGACGACGCGAGAAATGCGCTTGGATTTTGATTCCGAACGTGGGAAAACCCAACGGTGGTTCGTGAGATCGACGTGCCGTGCCTCGACGCGTAGCGATTCCTGGGGTCGGCAGCCTGTTTCCCAAGTCGTTGCAACCAAGTCATAGAATTCACAGTTGCGAATGTAGGTGCAGAAATGATGGTATTGTTGTGGCGTGATTAGAACTTCACGATGCTGGGCGGCCGGCAGCTCGAGTTCGGCAATGGGATTTGAGACAATGTAGCCCTGTTTCTTCGCCCACCTCAAACACCGTTTGACGCTGCGCAGGTGATTGCGACGTGTCGTAACTGAGACTGCAAGACCATTCGCCCACGCCTCGATATGATGGGGCCGCAATTCTGTTGCCACTAGATCGGGATAGCAGTTGGCGAATCGTTCGAGCAAATATCGGTACCACTCGTACGTGTCGGGCGCTCGATTCCGATGCCCGGGGGATCGGGATGAAGCGAGCATGCTTTGGACTTCTTCGTGAATCTCTGCTGTGCTTTGAACAGCATCGATCCAAGCCCCATGCAAGTGACCAGAGTTGTAGGCCGCCAGGCAGGCGACATAGATGCGTGGTTGAAGTGATTCTGTCATGTTGATTCTCTTATGATGAAGGCCGACCGACGTTGCCGCCGACCGGCCGTTGATTGGGTTACGCTACGATTGGGCATAGATCCAGACGTAGGAAAACCAAGGCACCTGTTGTCACGGGTTGTGGAGGTTCAAGGGATGGGCCCATAATTGGGTTGTCGGCGTTGATGCGGTTGGCGGAGTGGTACGACCGGCGTCGGCAATTGGACCAAGGAGGTGTTCCATGCGATCTTTCGTTGACGTCCCCCCCCGCGCCAGACGAAGCCGCCAGCGCGCACGTCTCTGAAAAACCTGTGGAAGGAACTCGACGCCGATGTGCGACGTCAGGTACTGCAAACGCTCAGCCGCCTCGTGGCAGGACAGCTGGCACCTCATCACGACGAGGAGGTGAAGCATGAGCGGTAATCCCCTGACCGTCACGACCGGTCGCAGTCGCAAGACGTTTCAAACGGGGCATCTCGCCGCTGGGCCGAGTGAACGTTCTCTTCGGTCATTGCGCTCTGCAAAGATTCAGGATCGGCACTTGGAATGTCTGGCCGTGGTCTATGTCCGTCAATCGAGTCCGCAACAGGTGTTAGATCATCAAGAGTCCAGGGCGCGCCAGTATGCTCTGGCCGATCACGCGGTAACTTTAGGTTGGTCGCGCGATCGTGTGCTGGTGATCGATGAAGACCAAGGCCACAGTGGTCGGAGCAGCGAGCAACGTGACGGCTTTCAGCGATTGTTGAGTGAAGTCACGTTGGGGCATGTGGGCTTGGTATTGGGATTGGAGATGAGCCGCTTGGCTCGATCATCGAAGGACTGGCACAACCTGTTGGAGATCTGCGCCCTGTTTGGGGCGTTGTTGGGTGATCAGGATGGTCTCTATAATCCCAACGACACCAACGATCGGCTCCTGCTGGGGCTGAAGGGAACCATGAGTGAATACGAGATGTTCACGATGCGGAATCGGCTGCAACTCGGTCGCCTGCACAAGGCGGAACGCGGCGAACTCTATATCACCGTGCCTCGCGGTTATCTGAAGTTGCCTGCGGGCCACGTGATTATCGAGCCAGATGAACAGGCGCGAGCTGCCGTACAACTGGTATTTGAGAAGTTCGCAGAACTCGGTTCCCAGTACGCGGTGTTCCGGTATTTCATTCAGCATAACATCCGGTTTGGGATTCGCGTGCGCAGCGGTCCGCGGGCAGGGGAGTTGGAATGGCGTCGCGCCACGGCGACAGCCGTGGGAGATATCCTGCACCATCCGATCTATGCCGGGGCCTATGTATTTGGTCGCCGACCAGCACATCGCCCGGGGCCGCGAGCACGGCATCTGCGCGTCCTACCGATGGAGGAGTGGCAGGTGCTCAAGCGAGACCATCTGCCGGCGTACATTACGTGGGAACAATACCTGGCCAATGTCCAGAAGTTGCGTGAGAATCGTCCACAGCCCAATTCTGCCGGTGTTCCTCGACAGGGGGCCGCCCTGCTTTCGGGATTGTTGGTCTGCCGGACTTGCGGTCGGCGCATGCGGCCGGATTATCGAAAAACGGGACACGCGAGCTATGTTTGCCTCCGACACTTAACAACAGGCCAACCCAAGACCTGCGTGGGGCTCAATGCGGCTGTGCTTGACGCGTTGGTAGCCCAGCAAGTCCTACATGCTCTGGCGCCGGCGGCGCTGGACTTGAGTTTGCAGACTGAAGACAACCAAGCCCGAGAACGCCATCGTTTGCAGCAGCATTGGCGCAGACAATTGGAGCGTGCCCGCTATGAAGTGGACCGTGCGGAACGGCAGTATCAAGCAGTCGAACCCGAGCATCGCCTGGTGGCGCGGACACTCGAAACACGCTGGGAAGAGGCGTTGGCCCAACTTCGTCAACTCCAAGAAGAATCGGATCGCGCTTTACAGAATCAGTCAGCGCAGCTCACGGAACAGGACCGCTGTCGGATCCGGAAACTTGCCAGCGACCTACCTGCCCTGTGGCATGCGGTAACGACTTCAGCTGCTGAGCGGAAGGAGATCGTCCGCTGCTTGGTCGATCGCGTGGTGGTTCTTATTCGGGACGGAACGGAATACGTTGACGTCACTCTTCATTGGCAGGGCGGTTTTCAGAGTCAGCACGAAATCGTTCGCCCTGTCGGCCGTTATGCACAGATGCGTGACTTTGACCGCCTGCTCGAACGTCTGGCTGATTTCCGAAAGGCTGGAATTAACGCCTCAACGATGGCTGAGAAGCTAAATCAAGAAGGCTTCACGCCTCCCAAACGAAGAGGACAATTCAGCAAGGAATTGGTCCGACAACTTCTCTGTCGCCAAGGTTTGTCCAACGAAAAGACCTGCCTACCGCCGTTGGGGACGCACGAATGGTGGCTGCCTGCGTTAGCTCGGGAGTTGCAGATACCCACGGGAAAACTTCGCGGTTGGATCAAGTACGGTTGGCTCCACAGTCGACAAACCCCTGCCCAACACCTGTGGATCATTTGGGCCGATGACGACGAGCTCTATCGCCTCCGCCAGCTGGCCGCTCTCTCCAAGCCTGGTGTCACTCCTTACCCCCCGGAATTAACGACACCCAAATGTCGAACCGAAAATCGATAAGACCCTCGCGGGATTTAGCATCCCACGAAGGCCTCACCCCGTGACAAGAGAGGTATTATGAGTCGTAGATCCAACTGTGGGCTTGATCGGCCAACTTGGCGATGAGGGGAAGGTCGTCACGTCCAAAGCTGTCAGTGGACTTCCACTGGTCTTCGAGCCTGTAAAGCCGGCGGAATGTCACGTTGAAGTGCGAGCCCTTCTCGGTCTCGTTCTTCCAGATCGCGCAGGTGATGCGGCCAAGTCGAAGTTCGTGGACGGGTTTTTTCGCGGTCATCTTGAGTGCCTCCTGGAAAAGGGGTTTCGTTCGTCCGATCACCCAGACCTCGGACAACAAATCCCTTAAGAGGCACATCCCGCGGCGCGCAGCCTAAAGCGCAGGATAGGCCGAGCCATTCACGGCGAGTGATCGCAACAACGAGAAGGGCACGGGCGTGACGGCCCCGGAGCGCGGTAGAGCGAAGCGGATCAGAACGCGGAAAGATCCGTCGCGAGTATCGACACTGTTCCGCCCCATTTTTTAGATTCGGGTGTGTCGGGTAACTGCCTTTCTAGGACAAGCCACGCAAGCCTTCAAAGAAGATCAGCACAAGTCTTGTTGGGTCGCCAATAAGTTCCAAAGGAACTTCGATCAGCCACTGCCGTTTGCGATGTACATCGATAGACGTCTTGCTGGAAATTGAGGGCGTGGAAACGCTCTCGCGGCCAAAATCACTGCACGCGGGCTCAAACGACTCGACTAAAGAAAAACAGCACTCGGAAGGCGGCTGCTTGTACCAGACTTTGACGATTTTGCCGACAGTGGTGCCTAACCCGGCCAAAATGGGATTTGAGTGGCTGCGAAGACGATGATTGTCCTGTCTGTTCACGTATTACGGAAATTGCCGGTAATTATGTCTTCACTCATTCCAAAATCTGCAACGCTTCTACTGGTTGCTGCAATGGTGGTGGGGTGCGCGAGCTCGCAATCGTCGAGAGTCACCTCACCAATAGTGCCGTCCGATACTCTGCATAAAACGCCTGAGCATATAGCGGAGTCTGCGATTCGCCCCGTGTCTTTCAGCGAACCCAAATCGACCGAAAGCGCAACCGGAATCCCATTGACCGAATGGCATCAGGAATCGGCGGAAGTTGAAGCACGCCCCATTGATTTATCGATTGGCAGTGAGGAACTGAATACGGCAAGTGGTTTCAGTCTCGACGCACTTATCGGGATGGCGTTGTCCTCTAACCCGACAATTGCGCAGGCAGAGTCTGCGGTTGCTCAGGCTGCGGGAGTTCATTACCAGGTTGGGTTGAAACCTAATCCAACAGTGGGCTACTTCGGTCAAGAAATAGGGAACGATGGTTCCGGCGGACAACATGGCGTGTTCGCTTCGCAGACGATCGTTCGCGGTGACAAACTCAGGTGGAATCGCTGCGTGACGTTACATGACGTAAATCGGCTCACGTGGGAAGCGGCAACGCAGCGGCGTCGAGTCGAAACAGATGTGCGGATTCGCTTTTACCGAGCTTTGGCGGCGCAGCAGCGTCTGCAACGAGCGAAAGACTTTCGAGAGAATGCGGCGACGGCAGTCGATGTCGCGAAGCAACGACTTGATGCACAAGACGGTACGAAGCCGGATTTACTGCAGTCACAGCTTCTCGTTGATGAGATTGATCTTTCGATTCGTCAGTCGGAGCTGGAATGGGAGGCAGCATGGGCGGAACTGGCAGCGACAATAGGGCAACCTTCGTTGCAGCCGACCGACCTGGTTGGTGATTTTGCGGGAGGCGAAGTTTCCGATGTTGCAGTCATATATGAAGAGGCTGTTACAGCAAGTCCACAATTAGGTGCTGCACGAGCAAAGGTCGATCGGGCACGAACCAATCTTCAGCGTCAACGGAATCAGGTCGTCCCAAACCTTAACGTCCAGTTGGGGTTGGGAGTGGATGATGCGACGGACGATCCATTCGCAAATGTTCAATTTGGAATGCCGCTTCCGGTTCACAACCGAAATCAAGGTAATATCGAAACGGCCCGATCAGAGTATACGGCTGCAATTCAAAACCTGCGGCGACTAGAGCTACGACTGCGGCGCGACATGGCTGAAGTCTACCGTCGCTACCAATCATCATCAGCCGCCATCAACAAGTATGAAAAGACGATGTTACCGCGAGCCGAAGAGTCGCTGGCGTTGGTTGAAGAAGCTCAGCGTGCGGGCGAGATCGACTTTCTACGAGTCCTGACAGCTAGGCAATCGCTCTTTAACCTCCAGCAGAAACTCATAACCGCCAAGGGGGAGCTGTCCCGGGCGGAGGCCGAAATCTCAGGGTACTTGCTCACGGATGCCCTCAGCACGGAAGTTGCGTTCTACGGAGACGATGCCCTGCGTGGGCAAGCATTAGGCGGCCCATAGCGTCGAAATGAGAGTCCGTCTCAATTATTGAGGATGCGCTGTCGTCAATAATGCCGCTCTCGCAAACCAGCGTTGTCAGATGTTGGCAACGACTCGACGCCCAAGTAAAATCGACGCTGAAGCTGGGTTTACTCCCGCAAAACAAGCGGTCATTGATGCGTCGACTCTTTTTACAACTGAAATCGTTCCATCGCTATGCGGCAATGATATTGCTGGCAGTGACGGTCTTTCAGTTGGGGGCCTGTCCATGTGGGTGCCTTGAGCATAATGCGTGGTTTCAACTGTTGGGCATCAATACAGAGCATGATGACGATCGCGCCGCGACAGGTGTGGAGGGCGGAAGCGACGTCGCTCTGATAGTGAACGATGACACGCATGACTGCGAAGGTGAAGCAAGAGTACAGTATTTTAACAATACTCGCGTGCCGTCATTGCAGGAAAAATCTGTTGCTGGTGGCCCAGTTGCGTCGACTACGATCGTAGTACTGTTACCTAATTCAATAGCCGCTGGAACGTATCGTTTTCAAAGCGGCTCGACGCTAGCGCATGCTGCTGCGCTGTGCCGTCCTGCGCTTCAGGTTTATCGCTGGTAAGAATTCTCAGCAACCGTCGTGCTGCGCGTTGCAGATCTTGTGACGGGCGTGGCTTCTTCCATTCGGTCTGTCTTCGCTGAGGTGCCTTGTGTCTGGTTCAGCAATTTTGCGCACTGGCGTGCGCGCTATCATTGCGTCTGTTGTTCTTACCAGTTTGTTTGCTGCTGGTGTGGCTGTTGGGTTGTTGTTTCATTCACAGGTCTTTCGAGCTGTGGCAGACCTCGATCATCATGAGGATCATCACGACGATGTTCATGAGGAAGAACTCAGCCAGGATGACCACGATGACCATGAGCATGAAGACGAAGAGCACGTTGCGCTGACAGAACAAGCGTTTGCAAACCTCAAGCTTCGACTTGGACAGCCAGAAAGTGGAGACTATTGGAAGTCGATTCTCGTGCCAGGAAAGGTGGTTGAGATTCCCGGCCGTAGCGACCTGACTGTTTCCACACCAGTGGCTGGGGTGATTGAATCTGTCAACGTGATTCCAGGGGAGAACATTCCGATTGAGTCACCGCTGTTCGAGATCCGCCTGACAGATGAAGCTCTGTTGGCGGCGCAGGCGAAATACCTCGAAACACTGACGCAACAGGAGGTCGCTCAGCAGGAGATCGAACGGCTGACACCTTTGATCGACTCCGGGGCAATCTCCGGATCAAAGAAGCGAGAACTGGAGTACGAAGTCAAGCAGCTTGTCGCCAGGCAGGCAACCTCATTGCAGGAACTGCGTGGGCGTGGAATGCCGGAAGCCCAAATCGATGAACTTCGTCGCAAACGGACGTTGGCCTCCACGCTTGCCGTATTTGCCCCGCAGTTCGTACGAAAAACGGAGAGCAACGACCAGGAGCCAACCGGATTCTCGATCGAAAACCTGCTGGTTCACCCCGGGAAGACGGTTGCGCGAGGCGAGCCTCTATGCACGGTTGCGTACCACCAGAAGCTGTATGTTGAAGGAACGGCGTTTGAGGCTGACCTTCCCGTGCTGAAACGAATCGCCAGGGAGGGATGGATGATCGACGCGGAAACTGTTGTCGAATCTCACATGCACTCTCACGGACAATCTCATGCGACACCGATGCAATTGGAGCTGTTGCGAGTTGACAATCATGTTGATGAAGCAACCCAGACGGTGCGGTTCTTTCTCGAACTTCCCAACGAAGTGACGCAAACTCTGACAGAAGAAGGTCGTCAGTTTGAGCAGTGGAAGTTTCGCCCCGGGCAACGACTACACTTGCGACTGCCTGTAGAGCGGTGGGAGAACCAAATCACCCTGCCAACCGATGCCGTTGTGATGGACGGTCCGAATGTCTTCGTCTTTGCGGAACACCATCACGATGAAGAGCATGAGGTTAATGAACAGATCACAGACGCCGGTCCCCAAGATCACGAGGGCGATGATGATCATGACCATGACGTTTTCATTGAACTGGAACCAGTGGCAGTCCACTTGTTGCATCGTGATGACAAAACAGTCGTGATCGCTGATGACGGACAACTGCATGACGATGAGCGGATTGCTTTGAATAGCGCGTACAAGCTCTATCTCGCACTGAAAATGCAGGCGGGGGGAGGTGGCGGGCATCACCACCACCATGACCACTAAGCTTTGCCCGTTTGAATTCCCGCCCCTCGTCCCCAGGCAAACGACATCATGCTCAACCAAATCATTCAATTCGCATTGCGAAACCGCCTGATCATTCTCTGCGGAGCGATCGCAGTGCTTGTTGCGGGCAGCTTGGTGACTGCTGTACTGCCGATCGACGTGTTGCCAAATCTGACTCGGCCTCGCGTCGCCATCGTCACCGAATGTGAGGGGCTTGCGCCGGAGGAAGTGGAACAGCGGGTAACCTTTCCACTGGAGGCAACTATCAATGGCGCGGCAGGCGTCATCGCGGTTCGCAGTTCTTCCGATATTGGGTTGTCTGTCATCAACGTTGAATTCGACTGGGGTACAGACGTCCAAATCGCTCGACAGATCGTTCAGGAACGTATGTCGGTGGCATTGGAACAACTGCCCGAAAACGTCACGCCACAGATGGGGCCACGATCTTCACTACTGGGGCAGATCGCACTGGTCGGCATGTGGAGCGAAGACGGAACAACTTCTCCGATGGAATTGCGAACCATGGCGGATTGGGTCGTCCGACAACGGCTCCGAAAGATCGCCGGTGTGTCGCAGGTCATCACGATGGGGGGAGATCGAAAACAATACCACGTCCTCGCGGACCGCCACAAACTGCATCACTTCGATGTCAGTCTCTCGGAAGTTGAGCAGGCGTTGCGGGCGAGCAACAACAACGTCACGGGCGGATTCATGGAGCGAGACGGAAAGGAATTCCTGATACGTGGGATAGGGCGTTTCGAGTCCGACAGCGAAATTCGCAAAACGGTAATCCGTGAAACCGGTGAACGACCGTTGTTGCTGGAACACGTCGCGACCATCAAAGAGGTTGCGCAAACAAAACGAGGCGACTCTTCTATCAACGGACGTCCAGCGGTCGTGCTGACAATCCAAAAACAGCCTAAGGCCGATACACGTTTGGTCACGGAAGCGATTCGCGATGCTCTGGTCGAGCTTGAGCCATCACTGCCATCGGATATTCGGTTGCAAACAACTTACGAACAACGCGAATTCATCGACCACAGTGTTCACAACGTCATTGAAGCACTTCGAGACGGAGCCGTTCTGGTTGTCATCGTCCTGTTTCTATTTCTGTTCAACTTTCGCACAACGTTCATCACGCTCACGGCGATCCCCCTTTCAGTGCTCGTCACATCACTCGTCTTTCACTGGCTGGGGCTTTCAATCAACGTGATGACTCTGGGGGGACTCGCGGTTGCTTTGGGTGAGCTTGTCGATGACGCGATCGTCGATGTCGAAAACATCTTCCGGCGGCTGAAGCAAAACGCGAAGTCGGAATCACCTCTATCGGTAATCAAAGTAATCTTCACCGCAAGTGTTGAAGTGCGCAACGCGATCATCATCAGCACGACCCTGGTCGTGATTGTCTTTGCCCCATTGTTCGCTTTGACTGGGATGGAAGGCAGGTTGTTCACACCGCTTGGTATCGCTTACATCGTTTCCATTTGCGCCTCAACGGTTGTTTCTTTGACCGTCACGCCCGTTCTGTCGTATTACCTACTACCGAGAGCGAAGGTTACGACACAGGAAAAAGATGGAGTTATTCTGCGAGCACTCAAGGTGCTCTTTCGCCCGGCAATTCGATTCAGCATGAAGCCCGCCGGACTTACATGCTCATTGACCGTTCTGGGGGTGAGCTGCGTTGTGGGAGGAATGATTGCATATTCGATGGGCCGCGATTTCCTTCCGCCCTTTGACGAAGGAGCGGCTCAGGTTAACCTGTTCGCGCCGCCCGGAACGTCGCTGGACGTCAGCCGAGAACTTAGCCGCATGGCCGACCAGAACCTCCAGAAACTTGTTGCCTCCGACGAGAAACCGAAAGCTCCCCTCCGTTGGTTCACTTGTCGAACGGGCCGTGCGGAACAGGATGAGCACGTGATGGGCGTCAACACCTCAGAATACGTGATGACGCTGAATCCGGACAGCGGCCTGTCGCGAGAAGAAGTCATCGAGGCACTGCATGAAGCCGTTGACCATATTCCCGGGGTCGAAACAGAAGTCGAACAGCCGATCGCTCACCTGATCAGCCACATGCTTTCTGGCGTCACGGCTCAAATCGCCATCAAATTGTACGGCGATGATCTGGAAGTGTTGCGCGAAGAAGCCGAGCACATCAAGGAAGTGATCGAAGCGATCGATGGCATTGCTCCCCCGATCGTCGAACAACAGCAACCGACGCCACAGTTTCGCGTTGAGCTGAAACACGACATGTTAGCTTACTACGGAGCCAGTGCTCACTTCGTAAATCACTTCATCGAAACTGCAATTCACGGGCAGGAGGTTTCTCAGATGATCGACGGCCAGCGTGCGTTCGATATCCTGCTACGACTGGAAGAATCCCAACGACGAGACCTCGACAATCTTCACCGAACACCGATGGAGTTGCCGAACGGAAAAGTGATTCCACTGAGTGCCGTTGCCAAAGTCTACGAAGCGGCCGGTCCGAACACGATCAACCGTGATGATGGACGCCGACGAATTGTTATTCGAGTAAACACGATGGGACGCGACGTGGGCAGTGCCGTCGAAGAAATCAAAGCGCGAATTGCAAGCGACATTCAATTGCCGGAAGGATACTTCGTGACCTACGCCGGACAATTCGAGGCTCAACAACAGGCCAATTCACGCATCCTCTGGCTCAGCGGTATTGCAGCGATTGCGGTCATTGTCGTTCTCTATTCGACTTACAACTCATTCAACATTGTCTTTCAGCTGCTCGTCGCCGTTCCTGCTGCATTCGTCGGCGGGATCGTCGCACTGCATCTGACGGGACAAACATTTTCGGTTGCGGCAATGGTGGGATTCATCTCACTGGGCGGTATCGCGGCGCGCAACGGTTTGCTTTTGATCTCAACCTACTTAGAGCAAATGAAGGGACAGCAGCTCAGCGAAGAGATCATTATCCAAGGCAGTCTCGACCGACTGGCTCCCGTGTTGATGACAGCGCTGACAACTGGACTCGGATTGGTACCGCTGGTCATCGGAGGTCACCTTCCGGGCAAGGAAATCCTGTTCCCTGTTGCAACCGTAATTCTTGGCGGTCTCGTTACAGCGACCTTTGCAGAATTCTTGATCCGCCCAGGACTCTTCTGGCTTTGTCACCCTGAACCCAAAGCTCTCGCGACAAATTCGTTGCCTAACAGTGATCCGTTGTAAGTCGTTTCTCACGAAATTCCGTACCGACACATCAACAAAGTACTGCATAGTGTTGTCGACGACGTGCTGAGCATACGGCGTCCACGCCTGCCATTCTGCACGTCATCAGCGGCGAGGCCATGTTGACTTTGGGTGAGGATTCCATTGAAGCTCAGTCGGGCACTTGGGTCCACATGCCAGCGAATTTGCAACACAGCGTTCAGACGAAAACTCAGGTTGTGATGCTGTTGCTATTGTTGAAAGTAGTCACCCAAGTGATTCCGAAAGACGTAACGATGGCACGAACGCTAACTCTCCGCAAGCGCCGATCAACATCAATTGTTTGGTGGGCTGTTTGTCATTCATTATCGCAACCTTCGGTACTTATGCCAAACGTCCGCTAACAGCAAAACGCTCCACGACAAGGACCAAATGACAGGTTCAAATCCACATTCTGCTGCCGGCCAAGCGGCTGGTTACTTTTATCAGATCGAGCGAGCAGTTGCCCGACTCGCCGAGGCTGACAACTCCGCAACGGTTGCGCTTGAAAAGGAGGATGAGGTTTCTGTTCGCATGCAAGACGGGAGGATGATTCTCGAGCAGGATAAACATATGCTGGGGATCGCAACCCATTCGCGGACGGCGGCAAAGCTCTTTGGAACACACTTGACATTTGGTCCGCCGCGATCGAATCGAAAAGATCAACCCGACTGTATGCTCTTTCTTCATGGTCACGAACGTTGCGGTCGTTGGAGGTATCGTGGCTCAGCTATCAAACGCGACTGACGAGATCACCGTTGATCAGGCACTGGTCGACTTGCGCGCGGCCGCGAGTAAAGCGCCAAAGACCTCCGAGGCAATTGCGAAGCGAGTGGTTGCGCGAGGTGATTCGATCCTGGCTCCGCTAATTAGAGGGATTCAGTTTCTCGATTTATCCGGGGCGTCATCTGGTGGTAACATGCGGCGCAAGGTTGCTAGCCTGTTGCATCTTCCAGATGACCTGTCCGAGATCGACATCCTTAACGGACTTCACGGCTGGTTCGTCGCAAGAGTTCTGCAAATGTGGAGAGAGGGCCAGCCAGCCGTGATCAGCCGAGTTGCGTTCGATAGACAACTACATCGCCTGATTTCCAAGTTTCGCACCTATAAACAGTTCGGGATGCCCGAGCACCTTGGGGAGATTGTTGAGGAAGAGCGAAACAAACACCTTGGCGAGCAATACGTCAGGCAGCTCGGCTTCGTTCAGGTTGGTTCAGAAGAGGTATTCGAGGCAATCGACGACTATATCCGGTGCTCAACTGAACGATTTCGACTGGAGAACGAAGGCGATCTTTCCGCGGACGACTGGGAAGACTTCGAGCGCGCGCTGACGAGGTCCTGGGAGAACATATTTCGCAAAGAGGTTCGGCTCGGAACAGATCGGTCAGAAATCGACATGGGCTACAAGATCCTCTGCGATACACGTGCTACAAGGCTTCGCTTGGAGACGTTGAATCGCACCGATACTTGGTCTGCGGAACGTATCACCGGTTCGCAAACAGTCCAAACAAAATGTTGGGATGGCATCCACGCGATCGCGACCTCCTCTGAGCATGGAACGCGTTATGAGGATAGATTTCGAGCGGGAGATTTCGAACAACATCGCTTTGTGCACTTGGTCCCTTTGGGCATGTTGTCGCCGATTCGAAGAAGAATCTGAGGCAGTCAGAGGTATCCCGTTACCTCAACTATTCTTGGTGCTGCCATTGACCCTTAATCAAGAGGCTGCGGAGACAATGCGCACGAAGAACATGACGGAAGGCTCCTTTTTTCGCACGCTGTCTGACGACAGGTTAATCATGGCGGGCCTTCAACGGAGGCTTCACGGTCATTTCCCCACGGACGCGCCGTGCGCTGAATCTCGGCTTCTCTTCAGGTGTGTTGAGGCTTGATCGCGAGGCGATTGAGGTCTATGCGGCGCGACGATCGCTCCCGGACAGTCCAGCTATGTCAACTCTTTCCAACGATTTCAGGAGAGTTCTCGGGGCGTCGCGTCGGCTACTGGATGGCCGTGACCGAGTTCTCTGTGATCTGCAATCTTCTGAAGATTAGGTACTAGTCATGCGCCTTTGCATACTCGCCGTCATATTATGGCCAAAGCAGCGGGAAAAGGACGTTAGGGTTGTGCCATTTCAAAAGAGTAGCATCAACGTGATTACAGGAAAAAGCGGGACTGGAAAATCGTCCTTGTTACATATTGTCGATTACTGTCTCGGCAGTGGCAAATGTTCTATCCCAGTTGGCCCAATTCGCGATACCGTGGCGTGGTTTGGCGTGCTTGTCGAGCTTGAGGGGAGCCAAGTTCTAATTGCGCGTCGGAATCCGGAGGAGCAAGAGCAGACAGGTGACCTGCTCTGGCGTGGGCATTAATTGCCTGAGTTCGAGCCCATAGGACACGGCACGCACATCAAGTATTTCTTGTCACGGCAGGCGTGGTTGCCTTTCGCGTGCTAGGGCAAGGCGGAAATCGCCCATGGTATCAATCTGTACAGCATCTGCGACTGGCGATTGTGAACTTGACCGGCAGCAAGGCCGTACGGATAATTAGGCATCTGGACCCGGGTCCGAACAAATGAATTCTCTTTTGCGCAACATCCTGATCTGCCTGCTTGCTGTTCTGGTGGCGTGTGACGTCACCTTGGTCGGCGGTAGTGTTTGCGCGAAGGGGGTCCTCGCCGGAAGCGCGTCTTGCTGTGGTGGCTGCTCGGTTGACACTGCGAAGAAGTCTTGCTGTGCGGAAACCTCTCAAGAAGTCAGTTGTCAGTGCGGCCAATCGAATGAGCCACAGCAGCCGAACGCACCCGCGACTTCGATTTCAAAGATTGATTTGCAAGGCTCCTTTTATGAGCGACTGGAAAATAGCCAGACGCACGGCTTGGATTGGAGCGGCCAAGAAGACCCCGAGTTCAGTTCCGCAGTTTCTCAACTGCGCCGCTTGGCCAACCTCTGCCGCTGGCGAGCATAGCTAGCTTCGCATCTACCTCCACGCGCTTTTCTCCGCGCGGATCAGCCCAGTTTTTCCCTTCTTGTCCATTTGGACATACCGGGCTTTTTCGCTACGCGCGAATTCCATAAGAGCTATTTTCTGATGCAGCCAACTCGGCGACGAGGTCAGCCATGTCCGACAAAGATCAACAAAACGATATCTCCACGAACACGCCAAAGCAGCCTGAACTCGCTGCACCGGATTCGAGCGAGAAGATCAAAAGCAGTCCTCCGCCCGTTGAGGTCATTGCGGAGTCTAAACGGGAAGATACTTCATCCCCGCCAAGTTCTCCAGCTCCTCAAACGGGATCAGCTCCGCACGAGTTTCGTCGCTCGGCACCACAACGTCCATGGCTTGTGTGGACCAGAACCTTCTTGCAGCCGGTCATCTTTGCAGCGTGCATCATTCTGTTCTTCGTCGTGCTAGGCGTGGCCCAGAAGTACGGTTGGCTGTCCACCGACAGCGCAGTTGAAGTAGCCGCGAAAGATTCCGACAAGCAATACATCTGCCCGATGATGTGCGTGCCCCCTCAGCACGCGCCGGGACGTTGCCCCGTTTGCGGCATGAAACTTGTGTTGCCGCCCGAGGGGGACAACCAGGACGATCCTCACGCGGTCACAATTCCGCAAGCTGCTCGTCGAGTCGCAAACATCCAAACTGCGGCTGTGCGGCGAATGCCGATCTCGCGCACGATTCGTGCGATTGGCGAATTGACTTACGATGAGAGCGCCCGCAAGACCCTTTCCGCCTATGTCGATGGACGTGTGGAGAAGCTTTACGCGGACTATACAGGTGTGAAAGTTACAGTCGATGATCGCCTGTCTTTGATTTACTCGCCACGCCTGTACACAAGCCAGGTTTCGTTCCTGCTGGCCAAGAAGGCCGTAGACGAATCACAGTCGGCAACTTTGCAGTCCGTTATCAAGTCGAATACCGAGTTGTTGGAAAGTTCTCGTCAGCGGCTCAAAGAAATGGGCATGACCGCCGATCAGATTTCCAAGCTGGAAGAGGCGGGCGAAGCCGACAGTCGCGTGCAATTGAGCGCGCCCATCAGCGGCACGGTCATTGAGAAACTTGTTGCGGAAGGGCAGTACATCAAGGAAGGGCAACCCATTTACGAACTTGCCGACTTGAGCACCGTGTGGTTAATGCTGAAGTTGTTCCCGGAGGATGCGGCAGCCGTCCGCTACGGTCAAAGAGTCGTGGCAGAAGTCGACTCGCTACCTGGCGAAGAGTTCGTGGGCCGCGTTGCGTTCATCGATCCGAACGTCGATCCGAAGACGCGAACGGTTGGCGTGCGTGTTGTGTTCCCGAATCCGGATGGTCGGCTAAGAATCGGCGATTACGCGAAGGCTCGCGTCAATGTCCCACTGGCCTTCCAACAAGGCGTTGCCATTTATGACCCGGACCTGGCGAACAAGTGGATCAGCCCTCGTCATCCACACGTGATTGAGTCAGAGCCTGGGGATTGTCCATTGTGCGGAATCGAATTGGTTCCGGCCTCGCAATATGGCTATACGGACGAACCTG
>JALCBR010000103.1 GCA_028066245.1 Pirellulales bacterium
CTAGAAGCTATAGACGACGGCACAAAACTCACGCTCATTCACGAAAAACTTCCCGACCAGCAACAACGTGATGAACACAAACAAGGGTGGAATGCAATGCTTGACAGGCTCAAACAAGCCATCACTCGAAACATGATTTGAGGAATATGTTATGCCTTCCGTTGATGTTTCCGTTTCAACTGTCATCGCATGTCCACGGCACCGCGTCGCGTCCTTTGCCAGCGAAATCGACAACGTAAGAAAGTGGTATGTGAACATTAAGTCAGTCGAATGGGAGACCGAACCACCGACATCCTTGGGATCCCGAGCGACATTTGTTGCATATTTTCTCGGTAAGCGATTGGCTTACACTTACGAAGTCGTTGAGCTGGTTCCTGACGAAAAGCTGGTTATGCGAACGACCGAGGGCCCCTTTCCTATGGAAACGAGCTATCGATGGGAAATCGTGAATGAATCGTCGACGCGCATGACACTCCGAAATCGGGGGAAGCCAAGCGGGTTCTCATCTTTGATAAGCCCACTCATGTCGCTCATGTTGAGAAGAACGACAAGCAAGGACTTGGCTCTATTGAAACGTACCCTCGAAAACAGTGATGAGGCCACATCTGAAGTCGATTAGTGAAATGACCCTGGCACCCGAGCCAATGTCATTGCGAGAAAACAGCCGAGACATCTCTTACGTCGTGACTTCCTTTTCCAGCCTGTCGAGCAAAGTTGCCCAACCACTTTCGTGTTCTGACCGCATTGACTGACCATGGAACCACGTCACTTGCTCAGTACAGCATAGGAGAGTCCCGCTATCTTGTGGAATGAACTCGATGATCTCCTTTGAGCACGACGTCAGCTGGCCATCCGCAAAGACCTTTACGGTGTAGATGATGCGATGGTCGATTGAGATGTCGAGGTAACATTGTTCGAACTCGGCGAAAGTCTTTTCGCCTTGCTTCATTTCGAGACGCTCAATCCCGCCGTTCTGAAAATCGAAGTTGTGATGGACCATGTCAAAGCCGTCAGGCGTTGGTTGCCATCGCTGTTTTGATTCGGGATCAGACCACGCTAAAAAGACCTGCTTCGGCGACGCGGCGATATGACGCTCGACAGTTACGGTGTCGTGAATTGCTCGTGGAGTGCCAGTCATACCGAGTTCAATCACTTTCTGTCGAGTTGAAGAATTCTTCGAGCGGATCAAGCCGGGGTGCGATACTCCAACTCCAATTGGCTGGGCTGCGCTCGCCATAGAGGTTGTGCGTGTTGGGCGTGCTGCAAACTTGATCTCGCTATTCTTCACCCCTGGGGCCCAGCTTCCCCTCCACGCTCTTGAGCAACACCGCCGAGTCGTAGAGTTCGCCGGCTTTCATCACCAGGCGGACATTGTGCGTGTTGTGGATATCTTCCAAGGGGTTGCCGTGGACGATGCACAAGTCGGCGAACTTGCCTGGCTCGATCGTTCCCAACTTCTGCCCCACATTCATAGCGTTGGACCCATGCACAGTGGCCGATTTCAACGCCGCGGCAGGCGGAATGCCGCACATGACCAGGTGGGCGATCTCGCGATGGCCAAAGAACCCGGAGATGAACGTGCCGGTGGAAGGGTGATCGCTACCGATGGTGATCTTTCCGCCGGCGTCGAAGAATCGCTTGATGGTCTGCTTCTTGACGAGGTAGATCTTGTAGTACATCTCTGCGCTGCGGCGCGGTCCCTGCTCCGCCAGCCACTGCTTGACTTCCGGCGTGAAGTATTTTTGTTCGTCAGCCCAGTACTCAAAACCTTCTCCCAGTTCTCCTAGTGAGCCATACGCGGCGATGGTGGCGTCGAAGTAGACGCCGTGATCGATATAGAGCTGAATGATCTCATCTAAGCGGGGATCATTGGGATCCAGGTTTTGCAACGTGCGATAGGCGGATTGCGTGTCCGGCAGGACATCACCGCCGAGGAAATGTTCAACGCGGTCGATACCCATCAGGATGGCGTCCCTGGGATTGACAGAGTTGCGAAAGCCTGAGTCTAGATGCGCGGTGACGGTTCGTCCGTGCCAATGGGCGCGCTCGATCAGCGGTTCCAAGTGTTGGGGGGCGATGCCTTTAGCTTTGAATCCCCGCGCGCCGTTGAGCACCCAGTAGTCGACCTCTTCGTAAATCTCTTCTTTGGTCAAGTTGCGATTCCAACCGCGCCGCGCGGAGCCAAAATACGGACCAGAGTTGTAAACGCGAGGCCCAACCTGATAACCGCGATCAATCCGTTTTCGCATGGCCATCATCCCATCGGGGTCGTATTCGCCAGCGGGAAACGTGGATGTCCAGCCGTTGGCCAGGTAGAGAATCGGCATCACGTTCAGCTCGTCTTGTCGCGGACGACCGGCCAATGTGACGTTGTAGTGCGCGTGCAGATCGAACAAACCCGGCAGGATATAGTCATCGTCATTCAGGTCGATGACCTTGTATTCGGTGAGATTGCGCCCAGCCAACTCCGCGCCAACTTCAAACAACGAACCGTTGAGAATGACGATGCCGGTGTTGCGGACAACGCTATCGCTCACACCGTCAAACAGCCAACCGCCACGAATGATGGTCTTATCTGAAGTTGTCGCCAGGATTGCTTCTGGCGGAACGTCAATCTTGCCGGGGTTGGGAGGCTGTTGCGAATTGGTGTTTTGTCGCGGACGTGATGTGCTCCCACGCTGGGCATCTTGCCCAGACTCCTCCGAGTTGGTTGGTTGTGCTTCTGCGTTGCTCAGAAGACAAAGCGACAAGCCACAAGCCAGCAACACTGCTCCGGCGATCAATGTGGGCACGCGGAAGCCGCCAATCAGGCGTGGCTTGTGCTTGCTGTTTGCCAGCTCATCATTTGCCAAGACAGAGAGGGTGAGCGCAGGATCAGCCATGGCAGGTGCCTTTTGAATGTGGTTGCGAGGAAGACAATGTGCATGGTGGAACATGCTGTGTAAGAAACATCTTCGCCCCTGGCCTTGCCCGCGGCAAGGCAGCGCCCGCAGGCGAGATGACTCGCCTCGTAACGCCGGCAGCTCTCCGCGGTATTCTTGTCATCGTTGGCAGGGTGACGTCATGGGTCAATGAGCTTCAGCCCAACTTGTGCCGGAGCCGATGTCGACTTTGAGCGGAACGTCAAGTTCGTAAGGCTGTTCCATGCAACTGCGGACGACTTTCAGCACTTGGGGCAGTTCATTCTCTGGAGCCTCGAACAACAACTCGTCATGAATCTGTAAGGCCATGTTGGCTTCAAAGCCAGCTTCCTGAAAGCGGCGATTGATCTCCAGCATGGCCAGTTTGCAGATATCGGCCGCTGACCCCTGGATAGGCGTGTTGGCCGCGATGCGTTCTCCGTAGGCACGATCAGAGAAATTGTTGCTGGAGAGTTCCGGGATATAGCGCTTGCGGCCCAAGATTGTACTGACGTATCCGCTCTCGTGCGCCGCGGCGACAGTCTCATCCAGCCATGTGCGAACGCTGGCATAGAGTTCAAAATAGCGGTCGATCATTTTCTTGGCTTCATTGCGAGTCAGGCCGAGTTGCTGGCCCAACGCCGTCGCGCCTTGACCGTAGATCGTGGCGAAATTGACCGTCTTGCCGACGTTCCTTTGATCTGGCGTGACGAGAGCTTCGGCGACATCGAACAGCTCGGCGGCGGTCACGCGATGCAGATCAATCTCTTCCCGAAATGCGGTCATCAGCCGTGGATCCTTGCTGAAATGAGCCAGCACGCGGAGTTCAATCTGGCTCCAGTCTGCGGAGATCAACGTCCATCCATCTCTGGGCAAAAACGCCTGACGGATTCGCTTGCCGTCTTCCGTGCGGATGGGCGTTCGCTGCAAGTCAGGGTCCGTTGTGATCAGCCGCCCCGACACGCCGGTGGTCTGCTGGAAGGTACAATGCACGCGACCATCTTCCGGCGAGACGGCTTCTCGCAGCACGGACGTGTATGTATTGATCAACTTGGCCAGTGCCCGCTGGCGGAGAATTAGTTTGGCGATTTCATGTTTTTGCGCCAGCCGCTCCAAAACTTCGGCCGCGGTGGAAAAACCAGTCTTGGTCTTCTTGATCACCGGCAGGCCAAGGTCTTCAAACAAGACTTTGGCGAGTTGCTTGGTAGAACCGATGTTGAAGCGGGAACCCGCCAATTGGTAAATGGCTTCTTCGACTTCAGCTTTCCGCTCGCCGAACTCCTCGCCCATCTGTTGCAGTTCATCTTGATCCACGCGAATTCCGCAGAGCTGCATCTTGGCCAACACGTGGGCCATGGGCAGTGAGAGTTCCGCTAGCAGTTGGGTTTGGCCCTCTTGTTCCAGCCGTTCTTTGATCTTGGGCCAGGCTTGCACTGTTGCCACGGCATGTTGGCATGTCCAAGCGGCGATGCTCGCCAATTCGAGTTCGGCGAGTTGTTTTTCGCTTTTGCCGCTGCCGGTCAATTTCTTGAGCGGTTCGATCGTGCGATGCAGATATTCCTTGACGATCTGATCCAGCCGGTGCGGCAGCAGTTTGGCCGGGTCAATCAAGAACGAAGCCAACTGCAGATCGCCCTCCACGCCGCGAAGTTCAATCCCGTGCCGAGAAAACAGGCAGAGCGTGTCGCGCAAGTCATGCACCACTTTGCTCCGCGACACGTCTTCCAGGTAGTGTTTGAGTGCCTGCAAGCCGGCATCGCCGAGCGATCCGTCCGTATTGCCCAGTGGGATGTAAGCAGCTTCGCTCTCTGTGGCCACGGCCACTCCCAGCAACTCGCCTGTGAGATAGGAATGCTGCGAGAAGAGGGGCGTCACGGCCAGAGTTTGTTGTGCGTTCGCTGCGATGAATTCCTCGAACGACTCAACCGTGCAGATGGTGACTGCCGCAGCGTCGGACTTGTCCGCTTGCGGTTGCTGGTCATCAGAGAGCAGCGAATAGAACTCGAACTCGCGATAGACCTGGTTGATCTTTTCCGGGTTGGGCTCACTCAGTTGCAAATCGTCCAGCCCCTCATCCAGCGGAACATTGGTGTCGATGGTCGCCAGTCGGCGCGACATATACGCCTGATCGTGGAATTCAATCAGGTTGGACTTTTGTTTGCCTTTGAGTTCTTCAATGTTGTTGTAGATCCCGTCCAAGCTACCGAAGCGTTCCAGCAGCGCTGCGGATGTCTTCTGTCCGATCCCTGGAACGCCGGGGATGTTGTCGGCCGTATCGCCCAACAGCGCCAGGTGGTCAATGAATTTCTCCGGCGCAACGCCCCACCGTTTCTGCACGAGCTCAGTGTCGTAGACCACGTCACGGAGCGTATCAACCATGCGCACGTCCGGACCAATAAGCTGCACAAAATCCTTATCGCCAGAGACGATGCGGACTTCATGTCCGGCTTCCAACGCCTGGCGAGTGAGCGTGCCGATGACGTCATCCGCTTCGTAGCCGGGTACGCGGAGGATGGGGAAATCGTGCTCTTTGACCAGGTGATCAATCGATTCGAGTTGCTCCCTCAACTCCGGCGGCATGCTGGGGCGATGCGCTTTGTATTCTGGATATTCCTCATCGCGAAATGTCTTGCCGGGCGCGTCAAAGACCATCGCGCCAAATTCCGGCAGTTTGCCGCTGAACATCTTGCCGAACATCAACGCAAAGCCATAGATGGCGTTTGTGTGTAGACCGGAAGACGTCGTCAAGTTGCCGGGAATAGCAAAGTATGCGCGGTAGATCAACGAGCTGCCGTCAATCAAGATCACCCGCGACTTGCTCCGTTTGCGAGCCGCTGGTTTGGCGGCAGCCTGCCGGTCCAGCGTGATGGTGACCGGAGCGTGATCCGAGGGCGCGTTCCCCTTGCGTTTCTTGCGGGCTTCACGATCGATCTTTGCATCCGCAACCCAGCCGGCAACAGACTTCGTCGCCAAGCAATGATCAATCCGCATTCCCTGGTTCAACCGGAACCGCGAACCACGATAGTCCCAGAACGTGAACTGGCCAGGTTCAATGTGTGGTGCAACCACATCTTCCAGACCCAAGGCTAGCAACTGCTTCCATTGTTCGTGCTCCAATGGGTGATAGGTGGGCACGTTCTTGAACTCACCAACGTCCCACACATCCGTCTTCAACGGAGCGATGTTCAAGTCGCCCACGATCAACAGGTTGTCGCTGCCGGAGTAGTTACTGGCGATCCAATTTCGCAACGCGTCGTAGAATCTCAGCTTGTATTGAAACTTGGGAGAGTCTTCCGCTTGCCCTTGGGGGCAATAAAGATTGACAAGCTTCAGGTCATCAATCTCACAGGCGATCAACCGCGATTGCCCCTCATCCCCTTCAGGCAGGCCCGTGACAATATTGGCCATCGGTTTCTTCGAGGCGATCAGCACGCCGTTCCACTGCCGCTGACCATGAATGGCGACTTCATATCCACGCTGCTCAAACAACTCGCGAGGAACAGCCTCGTCTTCGAGCTTGAGTTCCTGCATGCAGACCACGTCTGGCTGCGTTTCATCCAGGTAATCAAAGACAAAGTCCTCTCTGGCTTTGAGCGAGTTCACATTCCATGTCATCACGTTTGATGTCATCAACTGCATGACAACGGTCCTGCTGGCGGGATGGTCTTCGTTGCTAAAGTCGCGTGGCGCGGCGCACGTGACTGATCGTCGGACGGTTGAACGCCCTTCGCGCGCAACTGCCATCGTTGCGTGGGTAGTGTGGTCGATCAGAAGGGTCGCCCGATCAGAATAACCGCGCGCACGTATCATAAGTAGCGGGCAAAGCTGCCGCGTGGCTGAATCTGCCCTTTTCAGCCATCTCAAGCTCGCCGTGTCGCGAAATCACCAACTCGCTTCCCCAGCCGATTCCGCTCGACACCGCGCTGTCGGATGAAGTCCTCACGACCGAGCCTGGGCACCATTCAAACTCGCATTGAGCATGATCTGCGCCGTGTGGTCGCCTGGTACTGGGTCCATCCGCTCCGTATTGTGAAGTGGTGAATATGGGCGGCTGTTGAGGGGAACTACACCACGGCCACTTTCACACAATAGATTGGCGGCAAAGCGTCAAATACACAGCTCCATTCTTCGCCGGCGTCACGGCCCATCCACAATTGGCCGGTTGTGGTGCCGAAATAGAGTGCCGGCCTTTTGAGGTCATCAATCGTCATCGCATCTCGCAACACCGTGAAGAATGATTCCTTGCGAGGGAGGCCCTTGGTGAGACGTTTCCATTTGCCGCCGCCGTTGCGGCTCCGCCAGACGGCGGGAGTGCCATCAGGGCAACTCCGTGTGGACGTCTCTAACGGTACGACAAAGACCGTGTCCGGATCGTGGGGATGAACGACAATCGGGAATCCGAAATCAGACGGTAAACCTTCCGCGATGGAATACCACGAGTGTCCATAGTCATCGCTGCGTAACACGCCGATTCCAGGTCGCTCTTCCCAGCCACCGTGGTTTTGCATGTAGAGCCTGCCAGGCGCGTCTGGGTGCCGCGCAATCTTGTGAACACATTGGCCGAATTCGGGGTTCGGGTCTGGGAAGAACCCAGCGCCAACGCCGGTGTTCGAGGCTTTGAACGTCTCGCCTCCGTCTTCACTCAAATAGTGACCTCCGGTGGAAATTCCCAAGTGGACGCGATCGCCGTCGCGGACGATTGTGTGCAGGCACAAGCCGCCTGCGCCGGGTTGCCAGTGTGGAGCGTGCGCGTGATTGCTGATGCCGGGCACGAGCTCCCAAGAATCACCGCCATTGTTACTGCGGAAGAGCGCCGCTGGCTCGACTCCAGCCAAGATCTCTTTTTTTCCTACGCCTGCTTCCAAAGACCAGATGTTTGCTAGAGCCCGTCCGTCATCTTTGGGAAAAGCGGGGACGGCCTTGGTTTCACGGAATTTCTTGCCCAAGTCTGTGGAAACCAAGATTTTCATTCCAAAGAACGCGTTGCAGCTAGACGCGTAGATCTTTGGGGTACGCCGGGTATCAATCAGCGCTGTGTTGACGCCCACGCCTGAGCCAAACGGGCCGCGCAGATTGAACTTGCGTCGAGCTTTGGCCGCTTCCGCCACAAACAAGCCTTTTTTCGTTCCAATGCATAGGATAACGCGTTCAGTCATGACTTATCCTCCGGAGACGGCTGGCATGATCGTGAGAGTGTCGCCGGGATGTAGCGCGGTGTTGAGCCCTGTTCCGCGACGCACAAGCTTTAAATTGACGAACAGATTAATGTGGCGACGAACCGCACCGGTCTCCTCACAGACGCTTCGATACAGCTTAGGGTGGAGCAGTTCCAGTTGCTCCAGCGCGTCACGAACCGTGCTGGCCTCAACGGACACTTGCTTGGTGCCGCCAATCTCGGCGCGAAGCGCAGTGGGAATTTGAACAGCGATCAACATGGCAAGGCTAGTTGTATGCAGGCCGCAGGCAGGATTCCAAGCGAATCTCACACTTGTCTTGTTGGTGCCATGCCGCCGGCAGTGTATCGCAGTTCACCAAAATTACTTTGCCAACGACCTATCTTGGCGGAAGAATCTGGAGACCTCACTGCCATGTCGACGTTTCGTGGAGGGTGAAGAGATGTTTCGCCGCACCAACTCCTTTACGGCTCGCACGGAGTCCGGCGACGAAATCGTCATTGAAGAGCATACGCACTTTCAAGACGAAACGCCTGGGATGAAGCAATACCGTACGAAGATCGGAGATTCCGCCAAGCGGATTTCTGACGACGAGTTTGAAATCGCCGGGCGACAAGGTCCGGTCAGGGCCAAGGTGATTGACTCGGCTACAGACGATTGATTCCAGCTAGGAACGCCATACTCTGATTTTCACAGCTTGCTATTCAACAGGCTTGGCATCAGCCAAGGCCAGAAGTGCATAGCTGGTGACCAGCACAGGGTTGCCTTCCATCCAGCGGCTGTTCTTTTCATTCACCCAACTGCCGTCTTTGTTTTGTCGTCGCGCCAGCTCAGTGATGAGATCTTGCCGCCAGTTGTGCTGCTGACCTTTGGCATCGGTGAGGTTGTCTTCACCAACCGCGGCCAGCGCTTTGGCAAACGTCTGGTAATAATAGAAAAGCCCGGCAGCGCCGATGCCTGGATTCTCTGTGGTTGTGTAATGCTGGCGAATCCACTGAGTGGCTGCTTTGACCCGCAGGTCATCCTTGGTGACTCCCGCGTAGATCATGCTCTTTAGTCCGGCATATGTCATGGAGCCGTAGCTGCGGAGTCCGCCGTCAGGCCCGGTATCGCCTAGCTCAGAGTCCACTTGGCTGGTCCCGCCGGCGGCCGGCGTATAGTAAAAACCTCCATCATTAATCTTCGTGGAGAACGGAGTTGTGTTGTGTTCTGATTCGAGATTCTGCGTGCGAGAAACAAACGCCAATGCCTTTTGCAGGGCGGGATCATCCTCGTCAGCGCCGGCTGCCTTCAAGGCTTCCATAAAGAATTGCGTGTTGGAAAGGTCTGGTCGAGAGTGATTTCCATATCCGGCACCGCCATAGGCGAACTCCGAAGGCTTGAGCCCTTCGTCCTCATCCCATTGCAAGCCACGAAGGAACTTGTCCATTCCAGCGATCAGTTCGTCATGTTGACCTCTGCTATTCACGGCCGTGAAACACAGCATCGCCAGGCATGTCTCATAGTTTCGGTGCGTCGAACTAGGAGAGTAAATTCCACCATCGGGCTGAGCGAAGCCTCGCAGATAGGCCAGACCTTTGACCACCGCCGGATCTCGGGCTGTGCGACCATTCTCCAACAGAGCCGTAACGGCCATTGCGGTCAAAGCCGAACCCTGCTCTTTGGCCCATGAGCCGTCATCGGCCTGCTGCGAAAGCAGATACTCAATGCCTGAGTTGACAACTCGGGCGTAGTTGACGTCGGAGTTCGAATCCTGAGAGACATTCTCCTGGACCGTGGCATTGCCCTGGCCTTGCAGATTCTGGGCGAATGCCGAAATCAGCAGTCCTGCAGCGACGACTAGGCTCAGCGTGACGATGCTCAATGATTTCATTCGATTTCTCCTCGTACAGTTCCACTCATACCGATAGACGAACGCAACCTAACTTGAGAGTGCAATTCTGGTGCCGCTGACTTGGACCGGCGCGTCCATTCGCATTCCTGATCCTGTCAAGAAAAAGCCGGGGGCCCTGATTATCGGACCACAATCACCGGACGACCGCCAGGATGTCGTCTTCTGAGAGGATCAGCAGTTCATCACCGTCAAATCCTACGTCATTTCCGGCATAGGAGCGAAAAACGATCCGGTCCCCTTCCTTGACAGAAAGCTTAACACGGCTCCCGTCAGGCAGTCTGTGGCCGTCTCCAACGGAAAGAACGCGGCCCTCTTGGGGCTTCTCCTTGGCAGAGTCAGGGAGCACGATCCCGCCGGCGGTCTTCTCTTCGGCATCCAGCCGTTTGACAATGACGTTGTCTCCCAAAGGAACGACTTTCATTCTCGAGCGAACTCCTTGCGGATGGCTCCATTCACTGGAGCAGAACGGGTCCCTGCAGTTTCTCAACGAATAGATTATTCTTGCATGGGCCCTGGGCGGATACAAGCGAAGGCCCACGTGCAACGTAGGTCGCCCAGTGTCGAAACAACCGACTTCCGTGTCGAAACGGTAGAAAAAGGGCTGGGCGCCAAGACGGCTGAGCGCCAAGCGATAGTGACCAGGACGGAAGCAGTTCGTCGCGGCGCCCAGTTGTGAGCAATAGGAACCGGAGGGACTTGTAGCGAGCCCTGGCCCCAAGAAAGCTGGATTCGACGACCAAGCCACAAGCTTCTCTTCAGTCGCGCTTGCCCGAGATGACGCCACCGCACGCCCGGACAGCTTCCGCGTGTACTCCAGCGCAGCTCCACGGCGAACGTTGCTGCCTAAAGCGGCTGCGATCTTGAGTTCAAGATATCGCTTAGGGACCGAAGTTGAGCACGAGCTGTAGCTACGCCCTGCTTCGCTTCATCTCAGCGGGCGAACCTACTCTGACCCGTCTTTACTGCTGATCCGCCGGGGTGGGTTGCGGTGATCTGGTCGGTTGTTGGACTGCCGGCTGTTGGGCAGGCGTGGGTTGTCCACTCGCTGGAAGGCCATAGTGATCTGGGCTGGGTGTCTCAATCCCGTATCGCCCGTCAGTGCTTGGGAGCGACTGTCCAGAGCCTTGTTCATAGCGTGAAGTTTCGTCAGCCGGGGTGGGTTGGGGCCCAGCGGGCGTCGGAATGTTCGTTGCTCCTGGTTGCGTTGGCAAACCGGCAGGCGGTTGGGCAGAGTAGCGGTCAGCGTTCGAGTAGCGGTCGCCACTGGCGTTTGAGCTGGGAAGTGCTCCGGTGCCAGTTTGTGGCTGAGAAACGCCAGGATGCCGAGCTGCATCACGCGAAGAAGGCGTTTGACGCACATCCCCGTAGAACCGCGTCATCTTTTGCTCGGCCAACGTAGTATCCAAGGCTTCGCAAATTAGTTCGACCCGGAACTGATGGTTGCCGGGCGCGTGCGCCTTGGCTGTGACCTTGATGACCGTTTGATCATCCGCAGGCAACACCGGCAGCGGGCCCAGAATGACCGCTCCGGGCTGCAACTGATGCGCGGCTCCGGAGACACGGACAGGCTCTATTCCGTCAGAGAAGTAAGCCATGATTGCGATCCGCTCCGCCGCTTTGGTGCCGCGATTGCTGATCACGATTTCGTATTCCGTTTCTTCGCCCACGGGAACCGGACCACGAGGGTCGCGAACGTTGAGATTCAACTCAGCGAGCGCTTCGACTTCTGTGCTGACCATATGTTCGGCCCTGAGTTCACCGTCAGCCAACGCGACGGCTTCCACACGGTTCGGGCCGGCTTGAGCCAACTCGCAACGTAGTTCCAAGTACATTTCGCCACCGGCTGGCAATTGGTCCAAACGCCAGCGAACGCGACCACCTTCTTCTTCTTCGCCAGCGTGCGAGGCGGAGACAAACGTGGCTCCCGGCGGCAGGATAGCGCCCACTTGCAAACCGGACGTTGGGGCATTGCCCGGATTGGTGACGTGCAGGCGATACGTCGCTGGAGTCTTGGCATATCGGAAGTTGGGCCCCTGCAAGCGCACATCGATATCAGCTCGACGGATGAGGATATCCTCAGCAACGTTGGCGACCAGACCGCCCAGTGCGGACGCCTGGGCGCGAATTTGCAACGTGCCGGTCTGTTTGGGAACCAATTCAATCTCGACATCGCGCTTGCTGCCGGCGGCGATCATGCCAATCTCGTGAGTTTCCGGCTCGCCGCCAGGCTCTAGCGGCATAAGCATGACTTCAACATCCTCGGCATCGGCCGTTCCCGGGTTGGAAAACGTCATCGTGTAGATGGCCTTTTCTCCATAGGCAATCTCCATGGGGCCGGTCACCGCCATCTGCAGTTTGGGTTCCAGGACTTTCAGCTCTGCTACCGCTTCCGCAGGCGCAGTGGTCCATTGCATCCGCAGGTCCAACGGTTGGGATGATGTCGGAATAACCGTCATCGTCAATGACTCACCACCGCCGGGATTGACGGAATCAATATGCCAATGCATTCCTTGGGATATGGTTGTCGGCATCTGCACGCGTCCGCCTGTCGGTTCGGCTTCGGTCAGTTCAACATCGCTGGGGAGGTTCATCGTCAAGGCAATGTCCCGCGCAATGTTGTCTCCCTCATTGAAGAGTTGAACGCGCAGCACAGCTTCACGACCGACAATCACTTGCTCTGGGCCTTTGGTTTCGACAACCAGTGAAGGAGCTTGCTGGCGGAAGAGCGAAGCGCCGCCAGTGAGCGCTGCGCCTCGATCAACTCGAGGTCGGCTTCGCATGGCAAAGCGATCAAACGGCTTGTCGCCTTGATCAACTGCGCTTGGCGTTGTTGTGCCTTGTGTTGTTGGACTTTGCTGCGAGTGGACTCCGCCGAAGGAACTATCTTGCGTTGGGTTGGGCACGGAGCGAACAGGCGTTTGACGAAATGGGTCGGCGGCTGCCGGTGGCGTTTGCTGAGGAATCGGGCGTAACGCGTTGGCAGAATCATCCGGCGTCAACGCACCAGGAATTTTGCTGCCGCCTGCTGATTGCTGTGTCGGGAGTTGACTATCCGCATTTCCACCAAAAGGACGTGGCTCTGGGCGCTGAGCCGTTCGTGCAAAGGGATCCTGTTGGTTGGCTGTGCTGCGACGCGTAGTGGACTGCTCAGTGGCATTGCCAGATCCCGTGCCGCGAGAGTAGCTTTCAAACGGGTCTGCCACGGTGGGTTCTTTGATCGGATTCGCCGGTGTCGGTGTGGCCTCGTTGCTCTGCACCGGCGGAGTCCGTTCAGCGGTCGTCGCCGGCGTGCTTTCTTGCGCGGGCCGATGCGTTCTGCGAGATGACTGTTGTCCGTCTTGTGCCTGAACGGTCATGACCGCGGTTACGGCGGTTACACCAACGACGGACAGTGCCAGCAACATCGTTTTCCGGCTGACCATGATTGTTCCTCAATCGATTGTGCCGAAGCACGGTTCGCACGGGGAAAGGGCGGAAGCGCATAGCGCACTGGAATCCAGCCCTGGTATCGGAAGTGACGACTGGGGAAATTGAGAGGATTTTGCGGCTTTGCCCAAGAACGCACCGTGCTGGCGCCGCAAGCGAGCGGATTCCCCAGAAGTTGTGCGGAGTTTTGATCTCCGAGAAGATGTTCTTTCTCAGAATTTCTCTCGCTGCGCTTGCACAGCGATTGAGATCAAACAGACCGCGACGAGACCTGCCGTGAACTTCCCAACTTACAGCCGAATCACTTGCAGGCGGTGGTTGTATGTGTCCAACACGTGAATGCGTCCATTGGAATCGCACCCCACTCCCCAGGGATTGTGGGTTTGTCCTTGCTGCCGCCCATGCGTTCCCCAGATTCCCAGAGACTTGCCTTCCGGGGAGAACTTCTGTACACGGTGATTGCCGAACTCGACGACCAAGAGGTTACCCTCTGTGTCAAAATCAAGCCCATAGGGGTACTTCAGATCGCCAGCTTTGTCGCCTTCCTGACCGATGACCTTGACTAGCTTGAAACCGGATTCTTCATCAGTCGTGTCAAAGACCTGAATCCTGTGGTTGACCGCATCAGCTACCCAAAGGTGGTCATTCTCATCCATCAAGATGCTTTGTGGGCGGCGAAAGTTGCCAAGCTCCTCTCCATGTTCGCCGTACTCTGCCAGCACGGTTTGACCATCGGACGAAACCTTGTGAATCCGGTCGCGGACGCCATATTCGGAAATAAAGTAGTTTCCCTGTGAGTCTTGCACGCAATCTGTCACAAGGCTGAATTGACCAAACTCCAGTCCTTCCTCTCCACCAATCTGCTTGATGAACTCACCGTTCGGCGTGTAGATCATCACGCGGAAGTTATGCGTATCGGCCACCATGATGTTGCCATCGTGATCGATGTTGATGCCTGTGGGTTTGCCGGTATCGAACTTCGGCATCTTCCAGGAAAGCACGAACTCTCCTTGTGCCGTAAACGCTTGGACGCGGGCAGTCATGTCAACGACGTAGATGCGATCGTCCGGCGCAATGCACATCGCCCTGGGCTTCTGAAATTGCCCGTCGCGACTCCCTAACCGCCCCCAGATCATCTCCACTTCTCCGGGAGCAGCGGAGTCTGTGCAGCCGGCGCAAAGCAAGGTGAGGACCATCGCCAGCAAGAAGCCGCGGTGTCGGTTGGAAAAGCGCCAACTTGCTGTACGGCTTGTGAGTAGTCCTGCCATCACGCCATCCTCGCATGCACACAATCAAAAGGGCAAGCAACGGCGGCCACGGACAGCAGCGCAGCGATAAGAAGATCAAGCGGCAGCGTCTTGGACGCGAGCATTCGGATATCTGAGCAAAGAGCAAGATTGAGATTGAGGATAGTATAGTCATTCATCGTTTCAGCAGCTATTTGGCTAACCGAGTGGAATGCGCATTCGTTCCTCCGCACGAATGACCGCGGGCTCCGCTCCCAACCACTCGACACTCAAGTACTCGTTTCGGCGAATCAGATAATAGAACGCGTACACACCAGAGATCCAAAGCCGCCAGCCACGCATGTTGGATGAACAGGTAAAGATTGCGACTTCACCGGCACGGATACGGAAATCAAGCGGTGGACTGGAGAACCAATCGATCCGCATGATCAATTGGTGCTGGCCTGGTTCCAATGGGATTTCGGCGGACTTTCCTTGACGAATGGATGATCTCGTTTGACCATCAACTTCAATCCGGTAGCGGCGCGTGATGTCTGCAAACTGCATAATCCGCCGCACGCGCAGCAAGCCGTGCCGAGCAAGATCAAACGGACCAAAATCCAGCTGTAAGTGTTCGCTCGGCGGGCTGTAGGGATTGATCGATGGCATGCTGGTGACGCCTTGACTGGAACATTTAGGAAACGTCTACTCTTCTCTTCAACCTCGTCCGGCGCGCACTGTTTTGCAAGAAAAGCCCCGAAAGCCAGAATCTGACAAATCGCAACCGTGCGCTCGCTGACGACATCATCCAGAGGAGGTCCTGGGACATCCTTGCAGTGGTGAAAGAGCGCAGCCGTGAAATCACGGCATGCTCAAGATCGCTTTTTTGGTTGACGTTCCACCGCCAAAGTTGACGAACCTCGGAGTGCAGGTGTTGGACGGCAACTAGTTGCTAGAGAATTGGAATTAAGCATGCGCCCGAGAACATCTCTTTGATGGGTGTTGTGTTGGTCGGCAGGTCTCATCGCTTCGCATACGCGTGACTGA
>JALCBR010000104.1 GCA_028066245.1 Pirellulales bacterium
TGACGCGTTTGCGCCACCCCCCTGGAGGCTGGAAAAATTTGACCAATGTCAATTTCGCCCGTACACCTGAGAGCCGAGCGGGCGAGGAACGCCGAGGCAATTCAATCGCCGCCCGCGAAGCGATGGGAACTGTCGACGAATGGTGGCGACGGAACGTCAAAGTCGATAACGCTCTCTTTCACTCGCCTCCAGCATCCTCATCGGCGGGAGCGAAAGACATCGAGTGACGGCAACCACTGGTCGAACGCGTCATAGCTAACATTGCAATGACACAAAGAAGTTACACAAAATCGTGCGATGTGATTTCCATTGCACTATGAACCGAGATAGGTTGAGGCAATAAAGGCCCTGGCATATACCACAGGCCATCAAGCGAAGATCATCTCTCCACACATCGGGCGGGCCAATCACATGACAACTTTACTGAGATCAGCTCTCGTTCTGCTATTGCTATCCGTGCAAAACGTGGCCGCGAAGGAATACTACATCAATTCGTCCACCGGCAGCGATGCAAACGACGGGAGTATCTCATCTCCTTGGCGGACGACAGGCCATGCGTTCGCCATCATTAGGGCGGGGGATGTCCTCAACTTCTTTGAAGGCCACTATCCCGCCATGAATGAGATTCCTGGGGGAACCCTCAAAGATCCGGTCATCATCAGAGGGATTACGGGAGAGCGCGTGCTGGTCTCTGATAGCTCAGTCAACAACGGCTTGGTTATTGCCAACAGCCATGTTGTGGTTGAAGGATTCGAAATTTCCCACATGAAAAACAATGGGGTCAACATTCAAGCGGATCACGTGACGCTTCGCAACTGCATCATTCATCACACGGGCACTGGCATAAAATGCAATCTCCCCGCGAAAAACCACCACATCTTGATTGAGAGATGCACGTTCTACTGGTTCAAGAGTATGGCCATCTTCATGGACGAAGTTGAAAAATTTATCGTCAGAAATTGTCTGTTTCAGGAATCAGCAAGTGTAACGATGGACCCAGGCGGAGCCGTGGATCTCTTGATAGAAAACAACCTGGTCGATCAGAACAACAGGTCGCTGGGAGGGCTCAAACTGCGTTGGGGCAATGTTGAGTTGGTCGATGAACCAAACAACAACGGCGCCATCGTGCGACACAACATCCTTATGGAAGGGGAAAAGTACAACTTGTTGCTGGCGAGCGCCAACGGAGCGATGGTTTACAACAATGTGTTGGTTAGCAACGTCAACAGAGGGTTCCTTAGCAAAGGATTGCTGTATACGCAGCTCGATCCGTCGGCGAGTCGCGGTCACCCCATGGGGCCAAACAAAAACAATGTGGTGAAGAACAATATCTTTCTTGTAAACGGGCCAGACCACCCACAGGGTTCGCGTCACCAAGTGTTGTTCGACGTCGACACCAATATGAGGAAAGACCTGACCACGTGGACCATTGACCACAACCTGTACTACAAATCAAAAGGAAGCGAGTATGTGCGAAATGGAGCTCGAATGGTCATGTCAAACAACGTGCCAGGTTGGGGCACGAACTTTGACCGGAATTCTATTGTGGGTAAAGATCCGCTGTTCTCGCCCTTAGATCCTGTCGAGTCACCCCAGGAGTATGCTCCGAAGGAAGGAAGCCCGGCGATCGATGCTGGAACGACTTTGACAAAGACTGTTGGGTCAGGCGAGTCAAATGTCGTCAAGGTCGTAGACAGTCGATACTTCTTTGGCGGCTACGGTTTGATCCCGGGAGATACCGTACAGATCGGCGAGAACACCATGACGGTTACAGATCGTGATCTGGAAAACGACACGATTACTGTGGACCGCGTCGTCGCTTGGACGGCGAACCAAGAAGTAAGCTTGCCCTTCAAAGGCATCGCCCCTGATCTTGGCGTTTATGAAAAGGGCGCGCATAGGCAGATCGCCGACGCTTTTGGAGCAGCGAGGTTTTATGCTTTTGCAAAAGGGGTTCGCCTTCCCAACAAACCAGTCAATCTGGTGGTGAAACCGCAAGGGCAGGAGTCTATCGAGCTGCGCTGGGACGACAAAGCGAACGATGAGAACGGCTTCAAGATTCAACGTTCGCCGACTGGTTACAGCGAATGGGTTGATGTTGGTCGAGTCGGCGCCAATGAAGAGAGATTTGTGGACACGACAGTTCGTGGCCGACTGACATATCACTATCGCGTCAAGGCAATGAACGACGCGGGGCTTTCAGCAGCGACCGCCATCCAAAGCGTCGCGGCTGCTCACCACAGCAAAGCTCAGCAACCTCTCAGGCAATAGCTGCCGGTGTTCACGGGTGAACGGACTCATCGTTACCAACGTTCTCCGCGCTTGGGCAACCGAGTTGCCAAGATCAAGCGGCTGAGTCTCACGGCTTCGCGCATTCTGTGGCGAAGATGGTAATTGACGCGCGCTGGCAGTCGTTCATGAAGACTTTGTTAATGAATTGCGCATCATAAGATGAATTCGGCCGTTGGAGTGGTCTGTGGTAATTGTCCTCAGAGAGGAGAAATGGCACGCTGGGCCAGCTTGTTTGCATCAGGCCTTGGTTGTCAGTTCGCGGCCTTTCTCTTTTGAGGATCGACATGGATCGCTCGCGCTTGATCTTGATATCGTCCGTATCTGCGGTCGTTGTCGGACTTGGCATCACAGGCTATTTCTTGTTTGCCGGGGATGACAATCCCACATGGGATTCCAATCGCCCCAAGCCGAAACCGCTTGTGCCAAAGACGTACACTTCATCTGCGGAAGCTGCCGCAGATTCCACCACAAAACAACCAGCGGTCGACGTAGCGCCCTCGATAACGACCGATAAGCCGGAAGATCAGGCTTGGTTTGTCGAAGCCGATGGCGAAATGAATTTCCGCGTCAATCTGCCGGGAATGATTGAGTCCTTCACACCGGGAGAAACGATCGATGAGTCACTGCCAGGCTATGCCGTCCTTCACGAGACGTTCAGCAAAGCAAGGGGAATTCGGACGAGCCGATCGTCAGTTGACTACTCCGTGACTTCGGGAACCCTCACTCCCAGTGACGAAGAAAGCCAGACTCGGCTCGCCAGCTTTGCAGATGAACTTCCCAAGATGCTGCCAGGCTTCAAGATCCAGAGTCAGCGACAAATCTTGCTTGATGTTCATCCTGGCGTAGAGCTGGTGCTGGGTAACGCGGAACGGGGTAAGACCCGGATTCAGCGCGTCTATGTTGCCGGCGGACGCATGTTTCTTCAAGCGGTTGAGGGGGCTGAGGTCGATGCAACGGACTCTTTTGTTGATGGGTTTTTCCAATCACTCGTGATCGAAAACCCGACCGATAGGCAACTGTCAGAATCAACGGATTCCGCCGACCTTGATTGGACGGAAATCGGGGGTTCGACAATCGGTTTTCAGGTGCTGTTTCCATCGCCTGACGTCGAACGAATAAACGTCCTCGAAACTCTCCAGAATGCCTTGAGTCGGTCTATGCTGAGCGACAAGTGGCAAAGGCAACGGGCACAACATGAGAGCATGCAGCTGAAGTCCGGTAGTCGTGTGTTTAGTGTGACGGCGTTTCTCGACGGCAATCCCACCGCAGCAGAGTTTAGTCGTAATAACATACAGAAGGCGCGAATGGACGCCCTCGTGAAGTTTTCTTACGGCAGTGAACTTGTAAAGCGAAAGCTCAACATGCCCCCCATCGCGGGAGCAAAATGTGACGACATGATTGTCACAACCGACAATGGCAAAGCGATCATCGTTCGGGCAGTCAATGCTGGATCCTCATCCTATCTGCTGCGCGTCGAAGGACCCTCCACCCTGGAACCTTCCAATGAGGCCGTTCTCAAGTTTCTGACGAGCTTGAAAGTAGCTGCCAGCGTCGTTTCCGACCCATCTTTGACCAGCAAATACAAACGCGCGATCGTGAAGCGACATCATCCTTATAGCGGGCTTGATGTCCAACTTTCCGATGGCAGAGTTCTTTCCGTCAAACCGACATCACTCACAAGCCTGTTAGACCCGCGAGGCAAGAAGTATGAGGTTACCGACGATCTCTTGGCAGAGACCGTGCTCAAGATCGGCGGCAAAGTGAACCTTGTCGTTGGGCCAGCTGCCCAGATGAACATGCAGCGATACGTGCTTGAAATTCAAGTCGTCGATGATTCGCGGTCTTCGCTCTAGGTGCTTCTCTGTTAGTCACTTCGGGATGACGATGTCGCGTTTCTGTGCGCCTGACGATGCGCACCTGGCTCTGCCCTCAGCGCCATGCGGTCAAAATCTGTTTGTCCTAGGCTCCTGATGTCCCGCTCCTCCTTTCCGCTTATGCCTTTCATGCGTTGTACATCATATCTTCATTTTCACTTGGATACTGATTCCCAACTTTCGGGGGAAGGCCAGCTTTGACGCCCCTGTGTAAGTATGACGGGGAATACTCTACGGAAACGAAACCAATGTCTGGAGCCAATGTTGAGCTGGACTGTACGGAACAATGCGGTCGTCGCTTTTATCTACGGAAGGACGTGACGCACCGTGTAGCGACAACTCAAAGGAGGCCCGGATTTACGATTGTCGAGTTGCTCGTCGTGATCTCGATCATCACTCTACTGGTCGCGCTTGTGACTCCTGCCGTTCAAAGTGCCAGAGAAGCGGCCAAGCAGGCGGAATGCCAGAACAATCTGCGGCAAATCGGCATGGGCTTGCAGGCGTATGCCGGCAGGAACCGTGGCTTCCTTTGCAGTGGGGCGTTCAACTGGCGGTTTGACGGCAGCGTCACGGAAATCGGTTGGGTGGCAGACCTTGTCGAGCAAGGGACCCCAGTTGGGAAGATGCTATGCCCTTCAAATACGCTACGAATCAGTGAAACGTACAACGATCTGTATGGGTTTGCACCCAATGGAACTTGTGCAGATCACTTCGGCAAACCAGGAAGTCCTTCCAGTGATTTAGCGGCACTGCCAGCCGGCAGCCCCGGACGCTTGGCCGTTATCACGCGAGACATCTATGAAGAACATTACAACACCAACTACACCGCAAGTTGGTTCCTTGTTCGTAGCGGTGTCCGGTTGGATTCGTCCGGGAACCTTTCGTCAAAAACGGCAGGTTGTTTGCCTTCACTCTCATCGCGTGCGTCGACTGTGGGACCGCTCCACGAAGCATACTTTGACTCACTGAAGACGTCGATTGGATTTATCCCCTTGATGGGCGACGGCAACGCGGCAGCTCGATTGCAGTTTGATCTCGGCGAGCATCCCTCCGGATACCCCGCCGCCAAATCCATGACCAATGGTCCGTTGCTGGACGGAAGCATGGCTGCGCCAACGTTTAGCGGTGGCACACTGCGTAGCGGACCGGGCGGATGGTGGGCGAGCTGGGAATCGGCACTTCAGGATTACCGTGGATTTGCTCCTGTTCATCGAGGGGTGTGCAACGTCCTGTTCGCCGATGGCAGCGTCCGCGAATTCATTGATCGAGACGGAGATGGTTTGCTCAACAACGGATTCACCCCTTCACCAACAAACGGGTTCGCTTCCAGCAAGATCGAGATATCTCCCAAGGAGTTCATGAGCATCTGGTCCATCAAAAAACCTTGACTGACTTGCGTGCAGCAATCGGCCATTCACGGTTCAGTGATCAAGTTGCCTCACAACCTTACGGTCACCTGCGCATTCAAAAAACACGCTTTCCTTTTCATTTCTTTTGGAGAACCATAGCGATGAGACACGGCAACAGGCGTAAAGGTTTTACGCTGGTAGAAATGTTGGTGGTGATTGCCATCATTGGCATCCTGGTCGCGCTGCTCCTGCCTGTTCTGGCGCGAGCTCGTGAGGCTGCCCGAGACACGTCCTGCAAGAACAACTTACGTCAGTTTGGAATGGGCTTCATGTTGCATGCGGAACGCGATCCGCAGAGTCGCTTGTGCACGGGAGCTTACGATTTTCGTCGAGATGGATGCGTCGATACCTGGGGATGGGTCGCTGACTTGATGAAGATTGGCGCTGCCAATCCCAACGAGATGCGCTGCCCAACCAGCCAATTGCTTGGCTTGGAAAAACTCAATGACCTGTTGGGCTTGGACACATCTGACACGACATCCGCTCCGAAAGATGGGGCCCCTTTGGAGCGTTTGAACACGGGCGTCTGTTCCGCGTTCTTCGGTACATCACCCGTTGCTCCGGGAACTCCAGAGCGTCGCGCCATCGTGCAGAAGCTTGTCAATGATGGATTTAACACCAACTATTCTTCCAGTTGGTATTTTGCCCGCACCGGGCCGAAGCTCGATGCGTCTGCCGGCACACCCATTACTCGCGCTGGACTCAAGGGATTTGGCGGAACAATTGGTGGGTTGAGTCTCCGCGTCGTCGAAGCCTCTCCAATCGTTACTTCGGCCATCCCGCTTCTTGGTGATACCGCTCCTGGTGACGCTGATGAAGCGGTTCTTGCTGACGATATCCCCGGTTTCCTGTCGACTGGTGCTCGTCTTGGCGAGACCATGAATGATGGTCCGGCATTCTGGAACGACTCGAACAACATCGTGCTGATGCCGACAGGCACCAACGTGATTGAGGCAGTGCGTGGCGATGTGCTTCCGGTTCCGAGTTCTGATCCTTTGGGCCCTTCGGCGAACTCGACGCATGGTGGTACGGACGGAGTCCTTTGGCTGCAAGACATGCGTGATTGGTACGCCACGCACGGCAGCGGTCGACAATTGACCGCCAACATTTTGATGGCCGATGGCAGCGTCAAGCAGATCTATGACTTCAACTCGGACCGTTACCTCAATCCAGGCTTCCCCATTGATGCCTCCTTGGTCACCAATCCGGCGGCGATCGGATATGTCGACAATCAAGTGGAAGCAGCGCCGACGGATATCTACGCAGGTCCGTTTATCGATTCGACAATTTCGAAGGGTAACTTCGAAGCTCAGTAAGGCTGTCACTCTCGTGTCTGAATTCAGCCCAGGCGAAGTTGGGCGCCGCTCGCGGCATTTGGTCGCGAGCGGCGCCGTCTCGCGCTAGGCTCGGTCCGCAAATTCTCTCGTAGTCGCGCAAGCTCTTCGATTGCATTCAATTATGAACAAGTTCCTGCTCGTGTTGTTTGGTTTCGCGGCCTGCTTTGGGATTGGCTCCGTGGCATGGAAGACTTTGGGTGGGGGGGATGTCACCTCAGCGTTCGCTGAGTCCATTGACCCGAACGTTCCCCACCCTTGCGTGGGCTACGTTGGTTCTCCGGATCACGATTTTGGCACCATGGACGTTAATGCCCAAGGCAGCTTCACCTTCAGGATCAGCAACAGTGGGAATGCGCCACTGAAACTTGACGAGGGGCCATCCTCATGCCAATGCACTCTGGCCGACCTTGTTGATAACGCAATTCCGCCAGGCGAGATCGGTGAGGTCGAGCTGACATGGACGACACAAGAGGACTCCGGCAAATTTGCTCAAGGCGTCACGATCTGGACAAACGATCCGGAAGAGCCAGCAATCGTGCTTCGCGTCACAGGCGACGTGCAGAAGTCCATCGGAATTGCGCCTCATGAACTCGTTTTTCCGAACAGCACACCAGGCGAAGCGCCCACCGGTGAGTTCTCTGTTTATTCCTTTATGAACGAGTCGATGCGCATCGCCCGAACGTCGGACGAGAAATCGCAATGGATTCAATCAATAGAACTCGTGAGTGAACAGGAACTGGCGGAACAGAAAGCACTCGCCGGCTACCGCATTAAGGTTGAACTTCCAGCCGATCAGGAAGCTGGCTATTTCGTTCATGAGATTCCGATCGCGGTCATCTCGGAAACGGCGGATGGAGAAGAGCGGCGTATCGAGCGGCTCCCCATACGTGGTACGGTGCAGTCGAGCTTCGCCGTTTTTGGCCGCAAGGTACGAAGTGACGGGATCCTCAAGCTTGGTTTCTTGCCTTATCGGCAAGGAGCACATGAAGAACTGACTGTTGTGTTGCGGGAAGCGGACGAGTCAGTTGAAGTCCAGAGCGTTGAGTGCCCACTTCCGTGGATCAGCTTCAGTACGACGCGTCGGCCGAGTGAACGCACAGAAGATCAAGTTTTTCGCGTGGAGATCACGATCCCTGAAAACGCGCCGGTGGGCGCCCACTATGGAGATGGCGGCTGCTTGATCGAAATCAAGACCAATCATCCTCGCGCTCCTGTGATTCGATTGCTGGCGGAGTTTGCCGTGCTTAGCCCGGGCGTTCGCGCTAAGTTGCACAATTGAATGTGCCAGAGCTTATTGATGATGATTTTTTATCCTTGAGAAACGATGACCGGTCCTTCTGCACCTGCTTCCCAACCCACGACCGCTGGCGACAAAATGCCAGATCAAGTTCCGGCACAAGCGGAACGTGATTCAATCGTCCCGTGTGTTCGTTGCAGCCAAGCCAATCCGACAACGCGCCGCTTCTGCGAATCGTGCGGAGCAGCCCTCAAACTGAATTGTTTCTCCTGTGGAATTGAGGTCGCATTGAATGAGCGGTTCTGCGGCGGCTGCGGAACCAACCTCGAACAGGCTTTCCAGGATCGCTGGATGGAAGCGCATTGGAAGGCGTTAACTGCTTGGCGCTTCTCGAGTGAATCCAGGTTCGCCGAGGCTGACGCGGAGATAGCCACGATCGCAGATGACGACTCGGGGGATCCCAGGTTTGAGATCTTTTCCAGAATGGCGGAAATCATCGCTCCGGTGTTCTCACGGCAATGGACGCTTGCTCAAGCAGCTGCCGAACACCTGAGAGAAGAAGCACAAACCGCGCGAGAACAAATGTGCATGCCAGAAGTCGTCCGCGCGATTTCAGCGATTCCCCCGGCTCTCCGAGAGGCCGCAGAAGAGATCGAACTCGGACAGGCCCGTAGAAATATTAAAGAACTCGAACAACTCCGCCGCCAAATCAAGGGTGAGTTTGATGATGGCGGCTGGCTCTCGAACCCGGAGAACACAGAAGACCTGTTGGAAAGCATCACGCGGGCTCTTGAGTTGGACACAACGGACGCACAGATGAATGCCCTGGCAGAAAAAGTGCGCCAGCAAAATCTCGCTTCGGCGCAGTTGGACTGCAAGCGCTTAATTCAACAGGCGAAAGCGTACGTTGCCGAGCATGATTACAGCGCTGCTTTGAGAAATCTTGAAAGCATCTCCGAATCGGTTTGGAATGAACGTTGGAATGCCTATCGAAGTGATGTGAGAGAGCTGGCATGGTTGGAGCAGGAGTTGCGCCAACAGCCGTTTGTCAGCACGAGCTTACTACAATTCGCCCGACGGCTGCTTAAGCTCAGCCCCAACGACTCACGAGCCAAAGCCTGGTGCGAACGGTTGCAGCAACGTGTCTCGCGCATCTCATCCGGTCAGGTAAGCGACGACGAGGTCCTATGGACGCGGCAGCCAAACGTTACGTCTTTGGGTCCGTCAGTTCGATTGCTCGCCGGGCGAAAATCTGTCCAACTGGACGTGCAGCCCGCACAACGCGAAGGTAAGAAGGAAATAGGCCAGTTGGGTGCTGCTTACGGCGTCGCCTTACAGGGAGTTGGCCTGGCGAACATTGAGATGAATCTGCTCGGTAAGTTGGCAAAAACAAAACGCGGCGGAATTTTTGGCAAGTCCAACAAGAATTCAGCTTGCGGGATCGATATCGGATCGCACGCGGTCAAAATCGTCAAGCTGTCACGTATGGGTGACGGTCTGAGCTGGGACTTTGCCGATGTCATTCGGCACGAGACGCCCCTCCATCGGCTTGAGCACCCAAGCGCCAGGCATGATGTGATGGTCGAGACATTGAAGCGCGCTTGCGAAAAGCGCGATGTGAGTAACTGTCGGATCGGAATTTCTGTTAGCGGCCATCAAAGTTTAGGGCGGTATTTCAAACTGCCCGAAACAGACACAGGCTCAAAGAACACTGCCAAGCGCGTGCAGAGCTTGATTCGTTATGAAGCTGAAGCTCAAATTCCGTTTTCTCTGGAGGACGTTTGTTGGGACTCCCATATTTTCGGCCAGTCATCGGCAGGTAACGTTAGCGGAAAGTACACGCAGGGTGTGGCACTCGCGGCGGTAAGAATTTCAGATATCAAACAACTGCTCGGTGTCTTCGGCCAAGCCAAAGTGTCACCTGATTTTGCACAGGCTGAGTGCTTTGCGCTTTACAACGTTCTCGCCCGCGAACCTTTGGTCAACGGGAGACAAAGCAGTTCGACGCTCGACCAACAGCAACCTGGCAAGCACAAAAAGGTCACCGCCGGAAAGACGGTTGCTCTGATCGAATGCGGAGCGCAAACAACAAATATCGTCGTGGGATCAGACCGACATGTCTGGATGAGGTCTTTTCCGTTTGCGGGCGAGGAATTCACAAGGCGACTTGCGCGTGAGTTGAAGGTTACGCTTGAGCGGGCGGAAATCGCCATGCAGCAACCGTGGCGAGCTAAACGCATCCATCTCGTTGCAAACGCGTTGTCTCCCGTATTGAGAGAATGGGCAAACGAAGTAAATCGCTCCATCATCGCCTACCGCAACGCACATTCCCAATCGCCTGTGTCGCTCGTGTTACTGAGCGGCGGCGGGAGCAACAACTTCTTGTTGTCCCGGCACATCGTCCGTAAGAGCTGATTCAAAGTGCTTTCAGAGTTGAAACGCCACGGCATTCTAGGTTCGAGCACATTCCTCAAAGTGATGCAGTTTCCGCTGCCTGAGCTAACGGAATGGTTCTCGAACAATCGTCGGACGAACTGCGAAATCTGCGGCGGCGGGACAATCAGCTTGCGACAGGCTCCAAGCCCGTTTCGCCAATCACGGCGGCTTCCTGATAGGACTCATAGTCGGTATTGATTTCCCAGAGATTCCCTTCTTTCTGTGTGAGAATCTGATCGGCAGCTCGCATTCCCATCAGGATGCTATGATCCTGATTGTTGTACTTGAACGCACCGTACCGGCCGATGGGAGTGAGTTGATTGAGCTCGGCTAGGTATTGCGTTACCACGGCAAGATGATCTCTGTAGCCGCGTTGATAAACGGGATAGCAATTGGGAACGCGAACGACTTTGCCATCGGTGATTTCTGCGTCTCCAATCAAGCCGGTTGCACGTAGATCACGGCTTCCGATGTCAATCAGTTGCTCATCTTGAGCACCCCAGATCGAATCGTTGTTGTAGCACCAGTACTCAAGGGCAATGATGGATTTCTCTGAGGAGCCGTAGAGCTGAGGTGCCCAATTGCGGAAGTTGGTGATCCGTCCCAGTTGGAGGTTGGGTGAGTGCACATAGACCCATTGATCTGGGAAGAGGTCTGTCGCATCGACGTGCAAGTAGACGACGATGGTATTGCGGAACGTTAGTTGACTTGCCGCTTGAGCCACTTTCTCTGGAGTGTCAGGTAGCCCTCGGACAAGGTGAGTTAACGGCATCGTTGAAATAACATGGTCGCAAGTGCAGACGCGGCCATCAGCCAACTCCACACTAGTCACGGTCTTGTCCTTGAGCCACACACGCTTCACCGGTTTCTGCAGATGGACTTCTCCAACGGCTTGAATGCCCTCTGCCATCCGCTCATACACCATCCCCGTTCCACCGGTGGGATAAGCGAATCGATCCACGAGAGTGCGGTGCTGTGATTTGCCGATGCAAAACGCGCTTTTGAGCACTTCCGCCAGGGATAGCTTCTTGATTCGTTGTGCGGCAAAGTCCGCGTCCAACTCCTGACAGGAGATCCCCCACAACTTCTCACTGTATGACTTGAAGAACGTCTCGAACAATCGTCGTCCAAAACGATTGACCACCCATGATTCAAATGTCTCCGCCGAACTTAGATTTCTCCACCCGCCGACCTTGGTCCGCAGATAGCTCAAGATACAAGCTGCAGCGCGACTTGGGCCCAAGTTCCACAGCGCGTTGATAGGTTCCAGAGGGTACCGAAAAAACTGCTGTTGGTAGAGAATCCGCGTCAGCCGATCGACCATCACGTAGTCACCCTGCACGACCTCCAGCCACAGTCGGTTCACTGCGGCGTCGCTGCTGAAGAATCGATGCGGACCGATATCAACAGTTTGCCCCCACATGCGCAGCGATCGGGACATACCGCCAACCGTACTGCCGGCTTCGAATAACTCGATCTCAACGCCCGCTCTGGCCAATTGATATGCCGCGGTCAGGCCGGCCGGCCCAGCTCCAATCACACAAACTTTCACGGATCACCTTGAGACGCAAATGGGCAGGAAACGCTGCCGAGAACGTGACAAGAGACCGTACCCCACCCCCACGTGCACAACGGATTTGGGGAGTCAATTCCCATCGGCGCTGCCACCATCTCTCCCGCACGATCTGAACAACCGGCATATTCGCGCGGCAACACATGATGTGCGCCGGCAAACATGCTTGCTCAATTGCTGTTCTGATCTCTGCGCCGTACTTTCTCGTGCCGGCAGTTCCAGGTAGGCGGAACTGGGCTCGAAGAACCCGGTGAATGATGATCAACCACGCTACAAACTTTGCGCTCTGGCGTCAGACACGCTTGCAACCGCGCGCCGTACGCTGGAGAGGCATTGTTGCGCGATGTCTGGCGCTGGCGATTTTCTTGACCGCCGCTCAAACCCTGTTCGCAGGCACCATTGCCGCGCTGATGGGGAACGATCCTTACGGGGGATTGGTCCAATGGGACGGATGGCTCTACGCCCACATTGCGGAATTCGGCTATCGTAGCTCGATCCCGCCGGTAAAAGGCGAGATGGATATCGCCAACGTGGCGTTCTTCCCTGGTTATCCCGTGGCAGCAAGTCAACTGAGCCAATGGAGTGGGCTCTCGATACACACTTCCCTACTCATTGTTGCTCAAACATCTGCTGCAATCTTCTGGTTCTACGTGCTGCTGTTCCTGCACCGTTGGAATGTTGCTCCGCCATTGCGCACGGTGGCAATCAACAGTGTAATTGTCCATCCAGCGGCATTCTTTCTCGTTGCAGCCTATTCGGAATCGCTTTTCCTCGCCGCGTTGCTGGGGTTTCTCTACTGGATGACTCGGCAAGGTCCCGGCGCATGGACGATCGCCGCACTCCATGGATTTGTGATGACAGGGACGCGCGTGGCAGGGCTTCCACTGGCCATGTACCCCGTTTTTGACGTGTTCGTCTTTACACAGGGCGCTTGCTGGCAACGTCTTAGGTCGGCCACTCGGGTACTAACTCCTTGCTTGATTGGCGCCGCAGGCGGGGTTGCCTTCTTTGTCTTCTGTTACTGGAAATTCGGCCATTGGGATCTCTACTTCCAAACTCAAAAGATCGGTTGGAATGTGGCACCGGACTACGGAGCGTTGTGGAAGTTCAAGAGCTATATCTTCTGCGCTTCATTGTTTTATGACTGGGTGCGCTGGCCGGATGACCTCAGCCGTCTTTCGCTGTTGGGGACTCTGCTCACGTTGATTGTTCTTGCTTGCGTCGAACTGCGGTTCGCCAAGTCAGGCTGCGCCTCCGCAGGTCGTCGCGAGCGAGTGATGCTCTATCTGGCAGCACTGGCCATTCTCTACATTCATGCGGTCGGAGTTTCGTCCCGGCACATGACCAGCATGATCCGCTACTCGTTTGGATGTCATGTACTGCTCACTCTGGCCGCGACTAATCTCTGGCACAATGCGTCGTTCCGGTTGAGTTCTAGCGCTCGCCGACGAACGGCGTTGGGTCTGCTCGTGACTGCTTCGGTGGCGGTACAAGCTCTTTTCTTGATGAGATTCGTCTCGATGCAATGGGTCGCCTGATGGCCTGTCGCTGGGCCATGCCGCAACATCCCCTTTGACAGGCTCCGCCGGAACTCTAAAATGGCTGGTTCGCTAGGTTTACCGTGGTGAAAATCGCATGAACCTGCGGTGTCGGTATGCTGTCTGATTGGAGAACAATCAAACCCGTCATCGGGAGCCGACGTGAGATTAGCGAAGCGTACGGGCGCGTAGCTCAGTTGGTTAGAGCGCATCCCTGATAAGGATGAGGTCCCAAGTTCGAATCTTGGCGCGCCCACTACGACCGTCTCAGCTATTTTGAGTTGGTCGATTACATGAAAGAATCGCGGGCTGTGGCGCAGTCTGGTAGCGCGTCTGACTGGGGGTCAGAAGGTCGCAGGTTCAAGTCCTGTCAGCCCGACTGTTTAACACCAATTGCATCAAGCACTTCCGCGACTTCCCGCGTAACGGCAATCTTACGAACGAAAAAAACCACCGGATTGCCCACCCAAAGGTAATCCACCCTTCTCTTGTGCTGCAAGACCACAATCCTCACTGGCAGCCCAAAGTGCTTTGCACACTTCGTCGCCTTGCTCATCCACGTAGTAATCCATTGTCGTCGCTACGTCGGCATGGCGCATCATTGCCTTGAGCATGGGCGCTGGTAAACGTCTTGCCCACCTGGTCGCACAGGACCGGCGCAGATCGTGGGCCGATGCCGTTTTGCCATCAGCGTTCACTATGATCCCGGCTTCGCGGCCCATCGCGGCAAGTTTCCGGCCTGCCCAATCGGCGCTGTATCGGAGCGGGGCAACTCGTCCGCTGCGTTGGTCGGTAGGCACCTGGTCCAGGTACTTCGCCAAATCCGGACACATCGGCGCACGCTCGGCCCGGCCGTTCTTCTGCGCTCCGCTACGAAAGGTCAGTCGCGAATGCGTGCCGGCCAGCTCAACAGCTACACGAGCATTGGCGTTCCAGGAAAGAGCCACAGCTTCGCGAAGACGCAAGCCGCCGTAGTACATCACTTCCGCGATGCGAACAAGGGAGGCGAAATGCCGAGCATCCACACACCGTGCTGCTTCAAGCATCAGCTCGAATTCCGCTGTCGTTACAGCTCGCGACTTCGCCTTGCTTCCTGGCTTACCTTTGAGCCTCGGGAACTTCACCCGCTTCGCGATCAATCCAATATCGGCCGCCCATCGCAGCATCGCTTTCAGCGGTCGCAAGTACGAACGCACAGTCTCCGGTGCTAGGCCTTGTTGTCGCAGGGCATGTGCGAATCTGGATATTGCCTCAGCATTGAGGTCCGTCAGCGCTCGAGGCTTCAGCAACCGCTCCACGTGATTCAATGTGGTTGCGTATAACGACCGCGTTTTCCGTGAGATCGGATTTGCCTCGCCCGCAAGAAACCGTTGCCGAACGTCTGCCCACGTTCGATCCATCGCCTGGCTCTCCAATTGAGTTTGGAGTTTCATTGCCAGGCTGTACGCCTCTTCGCGACTTGATGCATTCATCCGTCGCTCACGCCATCGAGTCCCCTCCCTCCAGCGAGCAATATAACCCCGTTTTGTTGATAGCAGCTTCATCGGCAATGGCCTTCCTCGCCTTTCATCTGATTTCCACGCCTGAGAAAGTGGGGGTTTGAGACCCTCCTCTATGCGTCCCGAGGCTCCGCCATGCGCTTTCGACCTCTGTTATTGACCTCTGCGCGAGGATTGACTCTGAGTTTGCTAGCAGCGTAATAATTC